>JBMFXL010000099.1:0-6094 GCA_049964275.1 Acidimicrobiales bacterium
GAGCCATAGAACTGAGCGTCCCCGAAGGTGAAGATCCCCCCATCGGAGGCGACCATCCAGTAGCCCGCGCCGTCACTCGTAGGCGTCATGCCGACCACCGGTTTGTTGAGCGGGTGGCCGCCCATCGAGCCATAGAACTGAGCGTCCCCGAAGGTGAAGATCCCCCCATCGGAGGCGACCAGCCAGTAGCCCCCACCGTTCGGGAGGTTCGCCATCCCCACGATCGGCTTGTTGAGCGGCCAGGTCACTTCGCCGTAGTTTGGTAGCTCACCGAAGGTGTAGACCTGACCTGCAGCGTTCACCATTCGGTAGCCTGGCGGGGCCGTCTGAGGTACACCGGTTGCATTCAACGAGACCGAACTGACTCCGAGCGCTGCATTGGAGTGGATGGTTAGGGACGCGTTTTCTGCACCGAGGTGGGTCGGCTGGTAGCTCACGGTCAGTGTGCAGTTGGCATTGGCTTGGAGCACACTTCCTGGCACGCACGACCCATTGGACCACTCGAAGTCCGATGATCCGGTCAACGTGGCAACCGGGGATCCAAGGGTGACCGCTTCGCCATAGGCAGTAAGGGTGATCTTCGAGGAGGACATGGTGCCAAAACCGACGTCTCCGATGGAGACCGCGGTAGCCGAGGCGACCAGAGAGTTAGCAGGCGCACCCGAGAGCGCAATGGAGACGTTGCTCGCGGCGGTGCTCACCGAGGTGAGTGTGGCACTCAAGAGGGTTCCGGTCTGGGTGGGTTGGAACGATACGACGGCTTGACAGGTCTGTCCCGGCGAGAGGCTTGCGCTGGTGCATGTGGTGGAGGCGATCGAGAAGCTTTGACTCCCAGTGATCGTAAAGGGAGTCGCCCCGAAGGTGACCGAGGAGGATTGGCTGCCATTGGCGAAGGTGAGCGTGCGTGTCGCAGTGGTGCCAAGTGCGACACTACCGAAGTTGCCGGTTTGACCGAGTCCGCTGCCACCGTCGACCACCGAGGTGGTCGTGGAGGAGCCAACGGTGACCATGGCAGGGTTTGCGCCGTCAAGGGTGACCGTGGCGGAGGAGAATCCGGCGGTGGTCGAAGTGCCCGCAACAAATGCCGTACAAAGCTCTCCGGGATAGAGCGTGGTCCCACAATCGGTCGACTCAATGGTGAGGCCGCTCGACTGATTGGCGAGACCTGCCGAGCTCAAGCCGCTTCCTACGAGGGTGCCAAATCCATTGTTCACGAAGCCAATGGTGGTCGAGAACGACGATCCTTGGGCGGTGGCCGGGAGTGCGTAGACCGAGGAGACCGGTTCGGGAGTCCCGACCCCAGCGGTGGGAAGGCTATTGCCGCAGAGATAGTCCACGAGATTGGCGAACCGTGGCGAGCCGAGGCCAGTGGCCATGTCATAGCCCACGGCTGCCTTGAAGTACTGCGCCGTCGTCGTATTTGCAGTCGTGCCCGAGGTGATGTCGTTGAAGATATCGGGCTGAGTGGAGGCGCCTTGGTAGAGCAGGGGATCGACATTGCCGAATGTCGTTGATGGGCAGGCCTCCTCCGCAAGAGCAAGTCCTGATGCCCACAGGGGAGTGGCGAGCGAGGTCCCGCCGACGCCACTCCAACCCCCCGTACAGCCCTGGGTGCAGTAGAACGAGTAGTAGTTCCCGACAGGATCGGCGTTGGCCGACACGTCAGGTACCTGGCGACACCCGCTCGTGTAGGTCGCACTTGGACAGTTCGCAAGGTAGCCAGGACCCTCCGTCGTTTGCCAGGAGGGTGCAGGAAATACCGTGGAGACCCCTCCGCCGGACGCGGGCGCATTGTTGTCGAAGGCTGAACCATTGAAGTCGTTCCAGGTCACCTCGGCGCTGGTGTCGTACTGGGGAAGGCTGGTGCCTCCCACCGCCAACGCGTGGGGGGAGTCCGCGGGGATGGTGACCGCTTGTGTCAGGCATTGAGAACCACTCGGACCATAGTCCCCTGAGGCTACGACGAAGGTCTTGCCGCTCGCGGTGGCAGACGCAAGGAGGGTATCGAGGCTGTTCGCTGCCGAGCTCGAGCCAGCGAGTCCTTCGCAAAATCCCCATGACGAGGAGAGGATCGGCACTGACGATGTCTGGATCCATTGCTGAAGGATCGCTTCATATCCAAGGGTGCTATTCGGTGCGAGATAAACGTCGATGTTCGCTTTCGGTGCGAGAGACATCACCGTGTCGATATCGGCCGTCACCTCGGTGGTGCCACCGACAGAGAAGCTCGTATTGCCGCCATCCACGTTGACGTTGGCGAGTGTGCCCGAGTACCCAAAACACCCTGCAGCCGTCGCCGCATCGGAGCTTGCGTAGTCGGCGAACTCGACCAGTCCAACGGTGGTGCCTTGGCCGAAGTAACCATTCGCATAGAGCGGATCGAACTGGTAGCCGCTCTGGAGCACGCTCGGGGTATCACCGCCATTTGATCCCACTGCGCTACAGACCGCAGAGCCACTTCCAGGCACGAGATCGGCGGGCTGGGCGAGCGAATCGGATGCGTGGAGTATCGGTCCGGTTCGAGGTGCAGGGATCGCGGAGTTCGTCGCCATCGCATAGTCGGTGAGGCCGACCACGCTCTCAATGTTTGTGAGGAAGCGTGAAGGGACAACTGGTGTGCTGATGGCCTCGGGGCGGGTGCCGATTCCGGGCACGACCGCGTTGGAGATGGAGGTCCCAAAGGCCCGAGCGATCGAGGGTGCGGGACCCCTGAGATCGACCCACAGGTTGGTGGGCCCGACCGTCGTGGTGAGGCCAAACGAAGCGTAGTACGAGGTGAGCTGGGTAATCGTCGAAGGCGTGGCGCCAAAGCGCGTTGCGATCTCGGCATTGGTGAGGAACTGGTGGTAAAGCGGGTTGCCAGGGGTTGCGACCGCATTCGCGTACGCGTCGAGGTCTGCCGTGGGTCGAAGCGCGAGTTCGACATCCATGGTCCCGGTGGCGTTGTCGAGGAAGGTCGTACCTTGAGGTGCAAGTTGGAGCGCGCTCGGCAAAGGAGCGAGCGAAGGACTCTGTGCGCTTGCCGGGCTCTCGAGGAACGATAGGGACGCCGAGGATGCGACGACGAATCCGATGAAGAGCACTCTTACCGGCGTGGTCCAGCGGTGACCCACGACTTGCGCTCCTCTCGACGCTGATCTGGTGTGGTTTCGGTGGCAGTGGTAATAACTGTCCCTATAGTACTTCGGACCGTGTGAGGGGATCTTGACAGTCCTCAGAGCGGAGAAGGTGCCAAGGGGTGATCCGGGGGCGTCACGGTAAACTACCTGTACGCAATTCCCAGCGGGAGTGGGGTGTCGGCGAGAGTCGATTGGCGAAGGATCGCGGCACCCAGCGAGTCAACGGCGTGATCTACCATCCAAGACCGGATGCCCCAACTACGAGCGATCGCGTTGTTTCGCATATTCGAACGAACGAGCCAAGAGGAGCTGAGACGGAGTGCCGGACAAACTGGTTGTTCGTGGAGCACGTGAGCACAACCTGAAGGACGTGAGCCTCGAGATCCCGCGAGACATGCTCACGGTCTTCACGGGTCTTTCTGGCTCGGGCAAGTCCTCCCTCGCATTCGACACCATCTTTGCCGAAGGTCAGCGGCGCTACGTCGAGTCACTCTCGGCCTATGCCCGTCAGTTCCTCGGACTCATGGAAAAGCCTGACGTTGACTTCATCGACGGGCTGTCGCCGGCCATCTCCATCGATCAGAAGTCCACATCGAAGAATCCTCGTTCAACCGTTGCAACGGTCACCGAGATCTACGACTACCTTCGCCTTCTCTTCGCCCGCATTGGCAAGCCACATTGCCCGAACTGTGGTCGGCCCGTCTCGCGTCAGACCCCTCAAGAAATCGTTGACCAGGTGGCTGCGCTTGATGAGGGTACTCGAGTTCTTCTGTGTGCACCGGTGGTCTCGGGACGCAAAGGTGAGTACCATGCCCTCCTCGATGAATTGGTCAAGAAGGGATTCGCTCGGGCCATTGTCGACGGCGCGCTCATCGAACTCGAACAGCGTGCATCGCTGAACCTTGCACGTTACGAGACCCATGACATCTCGGTGGTCGTCGACCGACTGGTGATCAAGGAGGGCGTTGCTCGTCGATTGACGGACTCGATCGAGACCGCACTTTCGCTCAGCGGTGGCGTGGTGAGCATCCAAACTCTCGATGGCCAAGGTGCATTCGGTGAAGCGCTGTCGTTCTCCCAGTCGCTCGCATGCATGTACTGTGGCCTGTCGCTCGGCGAGATGGAGCCTCGCAACTTCTCCTTCAACTCTCCCTACGGGGCCTGTCCGACCTGTGACGGACTCGGGACGAAGTACGAGGTCGATCCAGAGCTCGTGGTTCCCGATCCGTCACTCTCACTTCTCCAGGGTGCCATTGCCCCGTGGGCCTCAGGACGCTCCTCGTACTTCGATCGACTCGTGGAATCGGTCGCCAAGGAGCACAAGATTCCACTGAACCAGCCCTGGTCGAAGCTGAAGGAAGAGGCACGACAGCTGCTGCTATATGGCGTGGAGGCACCGGTGGTGGTCTCCTACACCAATCGATTTGGCGGCAAGCGCTCGTTCTCGATGAACTATGAAGGGGTGGTTACCTACCTTCAACGTCGCCACGGCGAGGCCGAGACCGACGCGCAGCGCATCACCGCCGAGGGCTACATGCGCGAGGTTCCTTGCCCTGCTTGTCACGGGGCGAGGCTCAAGCCGGAGTCGCTTGCAGTGACCATCGATGGTAAGTCCATCTACGACTACTGTTCCATCTCGATCGATGCGTCCTTCGAGGCATTTCGGGGCCTCGAGCTCACCGATCGGGAGCTCCAGATTGCACGCCAGGTGATGAAGGAGATTCGAGGACGGTTGCAGTTCCTCGTGGACGTGGGACTTGGGTATCTCACCCTCGCACGCGCTTCGGGGACGCTCTCGGGTGGAGAGGCACAGCGAATTCGCCTCGCCTCCCAGATCGGTTCGGGGCTCGCTGGCGTGCTCTACGTCCTGGACGAGCCCTCCATCGGACTCCATCAGCGAGACAACCATCGTCTCATCGAGACGCTCCTTCGTCTCCGCGACCAAGGCAACACGGTGATCGTGGTGGAACACGACGAGGATACGATCCGGGCAGCTGATTACGTGGTCGACATCGGACCGGGTGCGGGTATCCATGGAGGTGACGTGGTCCATGCGGGGAGCGTGGATGGTCTGCTTGCATGTGAGGACTCGCTTACCGGACAGTACCTTTCGGGCCGTCTTCACATAGAGGTGCCGAAGTCACGACGCGAGTCAACCGGTGGCGAGATCGTGGTCCGTGGTGCACGCGAGAACAATCTCCAGGGTATCGACGTCTCGTTCCCTCTAGGAATCTTCGTTGCCGTCACCGGCGTTGCGGGGTCCGGTAAGTCGACGCTCGTCAACGAGATTCTGCTTCGTGCACTTCGGCAGCGCATCTACAAGGCGAAAGAGGTGCCCGGACGGCATCGTCGAATCGAGGGACTCGAGCTGATCGACAAGGTTGTCGATATCGATCAGTCGCCTATCGGACGTACCCCTCGGTCGAATCCGGCCACCTACACAGGTGTCTTCGATCACGTTCGCAAGCTCTTCGCGCAGTCCCAAGAGGCACGCGTACGAGGCTATCTACCTGGGCGGTTCTCGTTCAACGTCAAAGGGGGACGGTGCGAAGCGTGCGCCGGGGATGGCACCATCAAGATCGAGATGAACTTCCTGCCCGATGTCTATGTGACCTGCGAGGCCTGTAAAGGAGCGCGCTACAATCGCGATACCTTGGAGGTGACCTGGCGCGATAAGACCATTGCGGACGTATTGAACATGCCGATCTCCGAGGCACTTGGGTTCTTCGCCAACCAGCCCGCGATCACGCGCTACCTGCAGACGCTTCACGACGTGGGGCTGGGATATGTCACCTTGGGCCAGTCTGCGACCACACTGTCTGGAGGTGAGGCTCAGCGTGTCAAGCTCGCGACCGAGTTGGCGAAACGCGCGACGGGTCATACCCTTTACGTGTTGGACGAGCCGACTACAGGACTGCACTTCGAGGACGTCCGCAAGCTGCTCGGGGTGTTGCATTCGCTTGTTGAACAGGGCA
>JBMFXL010000100.1:0-6074 GCA_049964275.1 Acidimicrobiales bacterium
GCGGAATTCTCCTCGTCAACTTCCCGAACGCGTTCCAGACGATCGTGCCAATCCTGATCATCATCGCGGTGATTCTGGTGGTGGCGCAACCAAGTATCGCTCGGAGGCTAGCCAAGGGCGGACACCATGGCAATGGTGGTCTTCTCATGTACATAGGAATTTTCCTGACTGCGATCTACGGCGGATACTTCGGCGCCGCCCAAGGTGTCATCCTCCTTGCCATTCTCGGAATCGGATTCGAAGACACGCTGCAGCGCCTCAACGGGCTCAAGAACGTGATCGCCGCCGTGGTAAATGGGGTGGCGGCGATCCTCTTCTTATTCGTGGCACATATTGCCTTCATTCCTGCGGTGATCATCGCTATCTCTTCTGCGCTTGGCGCCCAGTTCGGCGCCAAAGTAGGAAGAAGGATCCCGTCCAAGGCGTTGCGAGGGCTCATCGTGGTGGTCGGGCTCGCTGTGGCGATCAAGTTGTTGTTCTTCTAAGAGCGAACGGCCAGGCGACTCGTCCCTGTCATGACCGGGTGAGGGTTACTCGGTAATCTTGGCGATGGGAGTAGGGGGCAGATCCATGACCCAATCGAGTGACATGGTTGCTGACATCGATCTTTCAAGTTTGGAGTTTTGGGAGCTCCCACTCGAGGTACGAGACGAAGCACTCTCTCGACTGCGGAGGTATGCGCCGGTTCGTCATTTTGATGAGCCGTTGTGGTCCTATGACGAGGAAGGTCGTGGGTTCTACGCCATCACTCGTCATGCCGACCTTATCGAGGTATCGAGAAATCCCGAGGTCTTCAGTTCCGCGCAGGGGGCGGTCTCGATACCTGACATGCCGGAAGAGTTCATCGAGTTCTTCGGTTCGATGATCAACACCGACGATCCCCGTCATGGCTCACTGCGGAGGATCGTGTCCGCGGCGTTCACTCCAAAGCGGCTCCACGCCTTAGAGGCGGCCATCACCCGTCGAGCCCATGAGCTCGTCGCCCGATTCGCAGAAGCAGGCTCCGGCGACTTTGTCTCCCAGGTAGCTGCGGCGTTGCCCCTTGGCATCATCTGCGAAATGATGGGCGTCCCATCGGCGGAGGATGCCACGGTTCTCGCGCATTCCAACGTGATACTCGGTGCATTTGATGAGCGCTTCGTCTCAGCTGATCAGGATCCCTTTGAGGCGATCCTCACCTCGGCGATCGCATTGAGGGAGTTGATGGAGTTGATCGCTGACGACCGGCGAACACATCCTCGCGACGACGTGACCTCCGCACTCGTGCACGGGGAAGCGGGTGGTGAGCATCTTTCGACCTCAGAACTCGCCTCATTCTTCATCTTGCTCGTCGTGGCTGGCAACGAGACCACCCGAAATGCCATTTCTTGGGGCATGTGGGCTTTGCACCGATTTCCCGAGGAGCGGCGTCGGTGGTTCGCCTCATTTGATGCGATGACGTCAACCGCGGTGGAGGAGATCGTTCGTTGGTCATCGCCTGTGATGTTCATGCGAAGAACTGCAACACGAAACACTCAAATCAGAGGCGTACCGATTGAAGAAGGCGCGAAGGTACTCCTTCTGTATGGATCGGCCAATCGTGACGAAGAGGTGTTCACCGATCCGAACGTTGTCAATCTTGCGCGAGAGGGAAATCGCCACGTCGGATTTGGAGGCTTTGGCCCACACTATTGCCTAGGCGTCCATCTTGCTCGGAGAGAGATTGGCGCGGTCTTTCGTGAGATCTCGTCACGTATGCCGGAATATTGGGTGGACGGGGAGCCTCGACGTCTTCGTTCGAATTTCATCAATGGACTCACAGAGCTTCGTATCCGGCGAGATTGAGTTTGGTTCAAATGTGCTGGGCCGCATGGCTAAGGTGGGGGTGATGGAGGAACTGCGTGCATGGAAACTCGAGAGTTTTGAAGCGGCGCTGAGCCAGCTGTCACCGCACTCCATTCGCCGCTACGTCACCGAGATCACGGCCTTCGCGCGATGGTGTATCCAGTCTGGCGTGGTCGAGCCTGCGCAGCTCACACGTGATCAGGCGGTCGCTTACCAACGAGAACGGATGCTGGCAGGTCGCTCCCGGGCGACACTTGCATCATTCGCGGCTTCGATGCGGCGATACGTCAGTTTCATGCAGGCAGAAGGGGTCGTTCTCGATCTCCCACCCCTCCATGCGATGAAGCAGTCTCGCCGTTTGCCGGTGGTGGTTCCCGAGTCCGAAATGGCACAGCGACTCCGGGACCAGGCGAACATGGGCGACTCACACAAGCACGCACTACGTGATCGTGCCATCGTCGAGGTTCTTTATGGATCAGGTGTGCGAGTCTCCGAGCTGTGCTCGTTGTGTTGGGGTGATCTTGACCTCGATCGGCAGATGCTCACCGTGCGCATGGGTAAAGGCTCGAAATCGAGGATGGTTCCTCTGACCCGGGCATCGATCGAAGCTTTAGTTCGTCTCAAGAACTCCGATATCCAATATGGCGGCGGTGTCGCTTTGGGTGGCGATTGGGTTTTTCGATCTGCCCGAGGGAAAAAGCTTGACCCTCGGGAAGTAAGGAGAGTGCTTGTGCGTTGCGGGTATCAAGTGAGTCCGCACGCGATTCGTCACACTTTCGCGACCCACCTTTTGGACAAGGATGCGGATCTTCGATCCGTGCAGGAGCTCCTAGGACATGCCAGGCTCAGCACGACGCAGATCTACACCCATGTGAGCAGGGAGCGGCTTCAGGACGTGTTCGAACAGAGTCACCCGCGTGGAGAAGGCTGATTGTGGAAGAGTTAGACGCGAACGATCTAGGTGAGCTCTGGGTCGAGTTCAAAGAGCAAGGCTCCAAGCGAGCGAAGGATCGCCTGTTGATCCATTATGCACCGCTCGTCAAGTTCGTGGCGGGCCGTGTCGCGGTCGGCCTTCCTCAGAGCATCGACCAGGCAGACCTGGTCAGCTACGGCATGTTCGGCTTGATCGATGCCTTGGACAAGTTCGATCCGGAGCGAAAGATCAAGTTCGAAACCTACGCCATTGCCAGGGTCAAAGGGGCCATCATCGACGAGCTTCGTGCGATTGATTGGGTTCCACGCTCAGTTCGCGCAAAGGCTCGTATGGTCGAACGTGCCTATCAGAAACTCGAAGCGAAGCTGTTGCGCACCCCAAATGACAGGGAGATTGCCGAGGAGCTCGGGATTACCGAGAAGGAGCTCCAAGCGATCTTTTCGCGCATTTCATTCGTGGGTGTCGTTGCCTTCGACGAGGTCATCTTCGGAGGCGAAAAAGGTGAAGGTTCGACGACCCTCGGCGATACGATCGCCGACCGGCGTGCAGGACCTACTGGTGCGTTCGAACAGGAAGAGACCCGGCAGATGTTGGCTGAGGCGATCAATCGCCTAGGCGATCGAGAGAAGGTCGTACTCACGCTCTATTACTACGAGAATCTGACTCTTGCGGAGATCGGACAGGTTCTTGGGGTCACCGAGAGTCGTGTATGTCAGATTCATACCAAGGCGGTACTGCAGCTCAAATCGAAGCTCGCAGATCCTGAGCGCGAACACATCTGATCGATCAATACTGGTCTGAACCACGCAGGGACGGTTCGCAGCACCGGTAGTCTTGTTGTGCAAGTTCGCGACTGTCAAACCCACGGTCGCCTCATCTCGAGGTGCTGAGGCAGTCGCTCTTTCAACCGCTGGGAGGTTACTCAATGGCCAATGCGCCTGTCGTTACGATGCGTCAACTGTTGGATGCTGGTGTGCACTTCGGACACCAGACCCGTCGCTGGAACCCGAAGATGAAGCGTTTCATCTACGGCGAGAGCAACGGGAACTACATCATTGACCTTCGTCAAACCCTTTCTCTCTCCGAGGTCGCGTACAAGTACGTCCGCGATCTTGCTGCCGACGGTGGGAGCATCCTTTTCGTCGGCACGAAGAAGCAGACGCAAGATTCGATTGCTGCGTTTGCCAATTCATGCCACATGCCTTATGTGAACCATCGTTGGCTAGGTGGAATGCTCACCAACTTCTCCACCATCTTGGGTCGAATCAAGAAGATGAAGGAGTATCAGACCATGCGCTCGCATGGTGACTTCGAGGCGATGCCAAAGAAGGAAGCACTTCTCATCTCGCGTGAACTTGAGAAGCTCGAGTCGAACCTCGGCGGAATCGCTGGGATGACGAAGCTTCCTTCGGCCCTCTTCGTGATCGATACGAAGAAGGAGCACCTTGCGGTGACGGAGGCGAACAAGCTAGGCATCCCGGTAGTGGCAATTGCAGATACGAACTGCGATCCCGACCTCATTCAATATGTCATTCCCGGCAACGACGATGCGATTCGCTCGGCGGAGCTGATGTGCCGGATCGTCGCAGATGCGGTGAATGCGGGCCGTGCTCGCGCAATTGCGAAGGGAGTAATCTCCGCTCCGCGACAGGTCGATCCTGAAGCGGAAGCCAAGCGCGCTGAGCAACAGGCAGAGGCTCGCAAGCAGGCTCAGGCGGAGGCGCAGGCTCGCGCTGCTCGACTCGCATCGACCAACCAGGAGGCTTAGCCTCATCGTGACTGCGCAATTGCGTAGTTCTACCATCGGAACTCGAACAAGGAGAAGCACGTGGCGTCGATAAGCGCTGCTGATGTACAGGCCCTCAGGAAGCAGACTGGCGCTGGGATGCTCGACGCCAAGCGTGCGCTTGAGGAGGCCGACGGTGATATGGAGCGTGCCGCGAAGGCGCTCCGAGAAAAAGGTCTCGCCGGCGCTGCCAAGCGCGCGGATAGGGAAAATGAGCAAGGTGCAGTCGCGCTCGTCGTCGATCGCGGCGTTGCCGCACTCGCCGAGTTGAAGTGCGAAACAGATTTCGTCGCGAAGTCCGACGATTTCACGCGAACCGTTGAGACGTTGGCGTCGTCGGTGGCGTCCGACGGATTGGTAGCAGCGGAGGCGATCGCGCCCCAAATCGATTCCCTCAAGCTGACCTTGAAAGAGAACATCGAGGTTGGCAAGGTGGCGCGGCTCGAGGCCGGTCCAGATGAGATAGTCGATGGCTATCTGCACCTTCAAAGTGGGCGTGGAATTGTCGGGGTTGCGGTCAAGGTGCGCAATGGTTCGAAGGAACTCGCTCACGACATTGCGCTCCACATTGCGTTTGCCCGACCGTCGTATCTTCGTCGCGAGGAGGTTGCGCCGGAGGTGGTCGCGGAGGAGCGCGCAACCCTAGAGACACTGACTCGAAATGAAGGTAAACCTGAGGCAGCGCTGCCAAAGATTGTCGAAGGACGACTTGACGGCTTCTTCAAGCAGATCTGCCTTCTCGAGCAGCCGTATATCCGAGACGAGAAGCAGTCGGTCGCCCAGTTGTTAGGTAATGCTGAGGTTACTGAGTTCGCGCTGGTCGTTGTTGGCGGCTAGAGGGTGTCGGATGCGGCGTTGACGGAGCGGATAAGGAGCGGTCGTTGGGATCGTGTGGTGCTCAAGCTCTCGGGCGAAGCCCTCGGACGGGACGGAACTGAGGATCCAGTAGATTCCAAGACCCTCGACCGTCTCGCGAGCGAGATCGCCCAGGCGCGCGAATCTACTGGCACCGAGATTGCGGTGGTGGTCGGCGGAGGCAATATCTGGAGGGGAACCTACGGAACGGCGATCGGGCTCGATCGGGTGACCTCCGACCATATGGGCATGTTGGCAACGACGATCAACGCGCTCGCGCTTCAAAGCGCTATTGAGCGACTCGGCCATCCCACTCGGGTGCAGTCGGCCATTCAGATGGCTGAACTGGCGGAGCCCTATATTCGCCGGCGAGCGATCCGCCACCTCGAGAAGGGCCGTGTGGTTATCTTTGCCGCGGGTACGGGCAGTCCGTACTTCACCACCGATACCGCTGCATCACTTCGTGCTGCCGAGATCGGTGCACAGGCGATGATGAAGGGCACCCATTCGGGCGTGGATGGGATCTACAGCGCGGACCCCAAACTGGACCGCTCGGCGACGAAGTTCGACGAGCTGAGCTACATGGATGTGATCTCCAAGAATCTCACAATCATGGATATGACGGCGATCACCTTTTGCAAGGACAATAATCTGGAGATTCTGGTGTTCGACATC
>JBMFXL010000101.1:0-6067 GCA_049964275.1 Acidimicrobiales bacterium
GCGGGGGCAGGATTTGAACCTGCGACCTTCGGGTTATGAGCCCGACGAGCTACCTGACTGCTCCACCCCGCGGCGCAGCCCTTTTATACTAGATGACTCCTCGACAAACTCTGCCCGCTTAGCCCGGCAATGTCGTGGAAGTTGTGGAAGAAGTCGAGGAAGTCGAGACTCCGGCCTGCTGCAAGATCGTACCGATCTGATCGATGTCCTGCTGATAGAGCGCCAAGTTGCCCGACTTCAATGCAGTCTGAGCCTGCTGGTAGAGCGTTTGCGCCTGCGAGATTGCCGTCTGCAGCGCTGACGCAGTGGCATTACTGGTTGAAGTTGGCGGCGTAGTGGTCGTTCCTGGATTTGACGCGGCTGTGGTCGAACCCTGAAGCCCGGGTACGGTGACTCCGAAGATATCGTTCAGCGCCTGAGCAAAGGTTGGTTCCATCGCAACCTGTGTGCCATAGACCACGATGACTTGCTTGAGTTCGGGTAGCGGATTCTGTGCGCTCTCGATGTAGAGCGGCCGAACGTAGATCAGATTCTGCCCTATCGGCACCATGGATACGCTCCCAAGCTGCACTTGAGAGCCATGTTGGTCGAGAAGACTGATTTGCTGCGCAATGGATGTCACCGCATTGATGCGCGCATTCACGAGCGCGGGTCCATCGACTTGAGTCCCTCGAGGCGTGACGAGGTCGACCAGCTTCCCATAATTGGAAGGGGAAGAAAGTCCCACCATCATTCCGGTCAGATTCTGCTGCACCTGAGATTGCGATAGCGGGACCAAAGCCTCGACGATCGAGAACTGAGGGGACGAACTACCGGGGAGTTGTACTTCTTCGTAGATCGGCTGCATCAGGCTGACCTGAGAAGACACCGCAAAGCCTTGTGCATTAGTGGTCACCGTCTGGGAAAGTGCGGCCGAGGGGGACCCGTTTCCAGGGCTTTGTGACAGAGTCCACGCATCACCTGCGTTGTAGAACGCCGACGAGTTTGTGATGTGATAGCGACCATACATCATGGACTGCACAGTGAAGAGATCCGAGGGATAACGGAGGTGTGCACGCAACTGCACCGGCATCTTCGACATCGGCTGGAACATTCCTGGGAATGCCCGCTCATACACCTGGATGATGGGATCGCGTGGGTCCGAGACGTAGAAGGTCATCTTTCCGGTGTAGGCATTCGTTACAATCTTGACCGAGTCGCGAACATAATTGAAGGTCGTCGCGAGCGGGGCGTTCGAACTCAGCGCCGACACGTTCGCCGCTTGACCATATGGAAGCTGGTTCGACGTGGTGTATCCGTTCTGAACCCAGTCGATGCTTCCGTTGACGATCACTGGATAGGGATGTGATCCAAGGGTGAGGAATGGCGCTGCGATCTGTGCCGCCTGCTGTACGTCACGATTGAACAGTAGGCGCGACTTCGAATCGACCAGCGAGGAGATGAGAATGTTGATGTCGGAGAAGCGAAGCGCAAATGCAGCCTTGGTGATCGCCGAGGACAGCTGGACGCCACCTGAGCCTGTGTAGTGCGTTTCGAAGCTCGCTCCTGTTGAGGTCTGGTAGTCAATCTCGGGCTGAAGGCTGTTAGCGATGACGTAACCAGGATTGTTTAGCGAGAAGTACACCTGAGGCTCGGTAATGGCTGGCGCTCCTGGCTGAGACGTGGGAGGAAGGTCCTGGACGACGAACTGCGGGTTCCCATCCGGGGTGACCTCGTTCGCCGGCGCAATCACGGCACCATATCCATGGGTGTACTGGAGATGCTCATTCACCCATGACTGGGCTGGAAGATTCGACGAGTTGAGCTGTCGTATGCCGATAATGACCGGGGTCTCGACCCCTCCAATCTTGTACCGGTCAACCGAGAGCTCGTTGAAATGATAGTACGACCGAATGTCCTGAAGTTTGTCGAAGGTCTGAAGCGGGATGTTGGCATCCCAAAGCCGCACCGCCTGAAGCGCAGACGCATTCTTCAAGACCTGTGATGACGTCAGGTTGGCTGGGTCCTGGAAGGGTATCTCCTTCACCCCACCGATGTTCATGCCGAATCGGGTCGCAGAAATGTTCGAGGCAATATAGGGCAACTCTTTCGTCGCCTGGGCAGGCTGGACGACGAATTGTTGCAGGATCGCAGGATAGATCGCACCAAGAACCAGCGAGAGGAAGGCCCAGAGCCCGAGTCCAAGGCCCGGGAGCACCCAACCTCGTCGCCTGATGTTCACGAGGAACAGCACACAAGACGCAATGGAGATGAAGATGAGTAGCGTCAGTGCAGGCAGCTGGGCATGCACGTCGGTATAGGCGGCGCCTTCAACATACCCTCGTGTCGACGTCGTCAGCTGGTAGCGCTGCAGGTAGTAACCGTAGGCCTTGACGGCCGCCATAAGTCCGAGGATCACCGACATCTGCGCCTTGACCGGAGGAGACACCCTCGGGGCCTTACCCGTGGTACGAATGCTTCCGTTGACATAGTGAGCACCCGCTGTGATCACGAAGATCACCACCAGCGCGAGGAAACCCCACCGAACCAAGAACGAGAGGAAGGGAAGCTGAAAGAAGTAGAAGGCGTAGTCCTTGTGGAACAGCGGATCGACCTTGTGAAACGGCACGCTGTTGCGATAAAGGAGCCAGTTGTTCCATTCCGAGGAGGTCCCACTCCCAACGATCAACGCGGCGACCGCTGAAACGAGGATCCTGCCGAGTCGAGGGAATCTTCCCTTCGCCCGCGAGGCGCGCTGAACCAGCTCGTCTGGCCCGCCGTCCTCTGAGAACTCTCCGCCGAGGCGATCCGCAATAGTGAGGCTCACGAAACATGCGACAAAGAACCCAACGGTAAACACTGCCGCCAGCGAAATCTTGGTTAGCAGCAGTCGACTCCACACACCATGAAGCGCAACGCTTCGGAACCACAGGTAATCCGTGTAGAACACGGCGATGCCGCGAAGCGACAACAAGAGGACGACTGCGATCGCGATGATCGCCAATACCACGATCTGTCTCCGTGAGGTTCGTCGACGAACCGGGGAGAAATCTTCGGGAACGCGCATGGAAACTAACCTAGGCGAACACTGGCACAATCAGACATCGACACCCCGCATGCACAGGTGGCGTTCGGTGTCCGGTCGGGAACGCCTCCGATGGAGGATTGTCTCCCGCAAGCGCGTTGTCGTCGCAATCTGCACAGTTCCCGCCAATGTCAAACGTGATCCAACGATGGCCGGTTGCTCCATCAACGGAGCGCACACCCGACGCAAAACACGCATTGAGGTAATCCCCTACCAGCTCGTCTACTTTGGATCCACGAACCTCTCGAAACACGGCTCCTATCAGCGCAATCTGAGCGCTTTCATCGGCCCTCTCAAGGGTATCCCTCATATCGGCGATGCGGCCGACAGAGAGTTCGTCGAGCGCTCGCGAAAGGGATTCCGCATGGGAGGTGGCATTTGCGAGATCGCTCGCGGAGAGTTCACCACGGTAATCCTCGTCAGTAACGAAACTCCGGCCGAAATCGATACCCGCTTGCACCGCCTCGACAAGATTCGAGACGATCGTGCTCACATTTCGGGCAGGAGTCGCAACAAGGTCCGCTGCGCTCCGATATGCCAAGTCCACTCCACCTTGTCGCAGGGCGTCGAGTATTGCGCTTTGGTCATCTTGGAGGATCCGCTTTAGGCGCCGTGTCAACGTCAGCTCTACGTGCGCAATCGCGCTATCGCGTCGACGAAACAGATGCTCGAATCGAGATCCCTCTGTTGGAGGCTCTCGCTCAGCCTTCGTCGCCTCAACTTCAGGAGCACGCGAAGAGGAATCCTCTGCATCCAAGACCTCGATGTCGGGCTTCTTGGTCTGCACCCCCGAGCGGGAGGTTGCACCTCCCAGTGCGCTGGTAAGCGCCGCAAGTACCTGCTGATCGCGAGAGGGTACCGCTGACACCGGTGTCGGAGTCAGCGGTACCTCTGGTACCTCTGACGCGACCGGCTGATCGCTGTCGACGGCGTCCTCCGCCACAGGGACGCCTCCACCTAGAATCTGTTCTGCTTCATGCCGCTTCTGCTCTCGCTGTGACTTGAGTCGTCCAAAGAGATGATCGAGTCGATCCAGGCGCTCGTCGAAGTCCTCACGAATTCCTCGACGTGCCTCTTCTTCGAGGTCCTGTAACAGCGGCTCGTCGTCAAAGACCTCTGCGGGCTCATCGCGCACCGAGGAGGGACCCGATTCTGTCTGAACATCCTCGTCAACGGGAATAGCCAGATCCACCTCAACCACATCACGCGTGAACTCCCGCGAGACATTCCGCTCGAAGGTATCGAGCTGGTCAACTCGGATCGAACGGTCGTCCAAGGAAACTTCTGTCGGCGACGGCACCCCGGGGGACACCTCGCGGCCCATGAGATCTTCCGTCTCATCCACCTTCGCGAGGGGATCCAGCGCCTGCAAATCTGCTTGCGCCTCTTCATCCTCGTCGTCGGGTTCCCAGTCCAACGCGTCTGGCTCAGACGTCGTGTCGTTGTCCCACGGGTGCGTCGCACCACCGTGCGCGGACTGATCCTGATCCGGACCATCGGCTTCGTTCTGGAGGTGCGAGACTTCCTCGTCACTCACCTCTTGCCGACGCGTCGTCGAATCGTCATCGACCAAGACGTCATCCTCGGACTCGGCTTCCGCCGCGACCACTCCTTCACGGCCGATCATCGCTTCCTTGCCGGCGCCGCCGGATCCCTCTGGAACCTCAAGAAGGTCGCCAGCTTCTCCGATGAGCGCACCTGCCGATTTCACTAGCTTGACCAGAACGTCCTTCGCGCTACGAAGGCGCTCAATCTCCAGCTCCATCTCCGCAATCTTGAGTTGGGTCTCCTCGAAGACCTTCGCACGAGACTCTCGGGCCCGAAGGATGATTGCCCTTCCTTCAGCCTTCGCGCGGTCCACGATCGAGGCGGCGCCCCGCTCTGCCATCTGAAGGATCTCTTGCGCTTGCGATCTTGCGCCCTCCACCACCTCGCGTGCCATCCCCGCGGCATCCGAAAGTTGGGACTCGGCCGCAAGTTGCGCGCGGGACTCGATCTCCTCGGCCTCACGCTGTGCGCGGGACGAAACCTCTTTGGCAGCGGCTTCAGCTCGCTGACGAATTGCGGTCGCCGCATCATGCGCGCTACGTAGGATCTCGGACGCCTGTCTCCCAAAGGCGTCCGTCATGCGATCGATATCCAGCGTCGGGTTACGGAGCTCTTCGCTGAGTTCATCGACCTTATGAACGAGCGACTCCTTTTCGCTCACAAGTTCTCGAATGGTGTTATTGAGCGACGTGAAGTAGCTCAGCACCTGCGCCTGATCGAAACCTCGGCGGACCACGGTGAATGATGGCGTTGTCGTCACCACTCGAGCGGTTGACTCAGAACGCTGATAGGACTCGGACATATCTCCAGACTAGGAAGAAAATCCTGCTCATGCGAGCTTGTTTAGTATTGCGATCGCTCCTGCGAGGGTCTTCACCGCAAAAACCTTCATTTTCGGTCCCGCAACCGATTTCGCAACCTTGTACTCCTGTGGAGGAACCAGGAAGACATTCGCACCCGCATTACGGACGGTGATCGTCTTCTGCTTGACACCACCTACGTCGCCCACGTCGCCGAGGGAGTTCATCGTGCCCGTCGCAGCGACCTTTAGGCCATGGGTCACGCTCGTTCGAGAAAGGTTCTCGACGATCCCGAGCGCGAACGCCAAACCCGCGGAGGGACCCCCAATGTTGCCAGTAGCGATCTTGACGGCAATTGGAAGCACGAAATAAGTACCCAGGGAGAACTCGACGCCGAGAAATGCCTTTGAAGGAGTTTTCGGATCCATACCAAGAGTGATCGGCACCGTGATGGTATCCGTCTTGACCCCTGCCTTGAGCGTGGTCTGTCGGAGTACAGAGAGTTGGACCGTGGTTCCCGGCGAGTATCCCTGAATCGTTGCCTGGAATGAGGTGTCTGAGGGTGTTTCCTCCCCGTCGACCGCGAATACCAGATCTCCCACCCGGAGCTTTCCTGCGGCGGGGGTCCCAGACAAGACCGCCAAGATCTCCGCAC
>JBMFXL010000102.1:0-6061 GCA_049964275.1 Acidimicrobiales bacterium
CATTGCAGACCTAGCGGTTGGTACCAATTCGGGTCAGATCAAGACTGGTGCACCTGCTCGGTCGGATCGAGTCGCGAAATACAACCAACTTCTTCGGATCGAAGCGGATCTCGGCGACGCTGCGCGATACGGTGGGAATAACGTCTATCGACGAAAGTGAAGGTTCGCCCGTTGGTGCGATTGCGAAAGTTTGGGATACTTGGAGCACTTGCTGCGATCTACCTGATCTTCGTGTTTCCGCTCAAGGGTCTCATTGCCGAGTATCAGCAGGTTCAGTCCGCTCGTAAAAGTCTCGCTGAACTCACGAGGACGCATCAGTCGCTCCAGCGCCAGGTGAGCCAATACGAGAACCCTGCATATGTTGCGCGGGTCGCTCGCACGTCATACGGTCTGGTGGAGCGTGGCCAAACTTCCTACATGATCATGCCTGGAAGCCCGCTCTATGTGCCCCCGGTTCCGAGGACGAAAGAGAGTCCTAGCTGACCTAAGCGAGACATGCATCTCGTCGGTTGCACTCTGGGACCAGGTGTCCCCCAGCCCCTTGGGGCGCTTGAAAACGACGATCTTTGTGTTGGCGGTGTGAGAAGATATCTTCACCGCGTGACCCATCTAGCTGGAAAGGCCAATGATGTCCATTCTTGGGAACTACGTCGTTCGTAAGGAGGATCCCAAACTTCTTACCACGGGCGGTATGTACGTGGCGGATCTGGATCTCGGCGATGCCTATGTCGTCGACTTCGTAACCTCGACGATGGCTCATGCCGAGATCGTAACGATCGATGTCGAGGAAGCACGTGCGCTCGAGGGCGTCATTGCGGTGTACACTGCGGCCGATCTTCCACTCGTCGATCCCTCTCCTGTCATCTCGGACCGACCGACCATGGTACAGCCATATTTGGCTCAGGGGATGGTTCGTTATGTTGGGGAGCCTGTCGCCATGATTGTCGCAGTAAGCTCCGCAGTTGCTGAGGACGCGGCTGAGCTCGTATTCGTCGATTACTCGCCGCGAGATGCCATAATCGATCCCCGCGAAGCGATCGAGGACCGTCAGTTGCTCTTCGTGCCAGAAGGCACGAACATCGTTTCCACTCTTGGCTCTGAGCCCTCCGACGAACTCTTCGAGGGCGCAGAGGTCGTCGTTGAGGCAGACCTCGAGAATCAGCGACTCGCACCGGTCCCACTTGAGGTGCGTGCGCTCGCCGCTCGGCCCACTGAAGACGGCAGGTTGGAGGTATTTTCCTCCACACAAACCCCGCATTCAGTCCGAGATGAGGTTGCCAAGGCCATTGGCCTTTCCCACGATGAGGTTCATGTCATCACCCCCGATGTAGGGGGCGGGTTCGGGCCGAAGTCTTCACAGTACGTGGAGGAGACACTCGTAGCGTGGGCCGCCCATGCCCTAGGGCATGCGGTTCGGTGGACGGAGTCTCGTTCGAAGAACCTGACTGGACTTGGTCACGGTCGAGCACAGGTGCAACGTCTCCGTATTGGGGCGACCAAGGACGGACGCATCACCGCCTACTCCCTTGATGTCATTCAAGACGTCGGTGCCTATCCGATGGTCGGAGCGTTCCTACCGATCCTCACCATGCGAATGGCGAGCGGCACCTATGACATCCCGAAGATCGGCTTCCGCTCTCGGACGGTGGTTACCAACACCACGCCGATCGTCTCCTATCGAGGTGCGGGACGACCAGAAGCGACAGAAGCCATTGAATATGCGATCGATCGACTCGCGGCAGCGCTCGAGATGGACCCGGCGGAGGTCAGAAGGCGAAATCTGATCGCGAACGATCGGTTTCCCGTGACGACGGTGTCAGGCTCGACGTACGACGTGGGCGACTACGCGACCGTATTGGAGCTGGCGTTAGACCGGGTTGGTTACCAAGGGCTACGTCGCGAGCAGTTCGAACGACGGCAACGTGGTGATCGGATGCAGCTCGGACTTGGGATCTCGGTCTATGTCGAGGTGACGAATCCCTTCCCGTCGAAGGAGTACGGTGCGGTCTCGTTGTTGTCTGACGGGTCGTTCCTCGTGCGTTCTGGCACCTCACCACAGGGTCAGGGACATAACACGTCGTGGTCCATGCTGGTGGCCGAACTCTTCGGTGTGGGAGTCTCCGATGTGACTGTGGTCACAGGGGACACTGATATCGTTCCTCGTGGAGTTGGGACCTTTGGCTCGCGCTCGTTGCAGCTCGGAGGCGTGGCCGTGCATCTTGCCGCCACCAACGTGTTGGCGAAGGCCAAACAACTTGCGGCCGAGATGTTGGAGGCCAACGTTGACGACTTGGTGGTTGATGACCAGAAGGGCGGACTGTACGTCGCGGGTACTCCTTCGCAGCTGGTCAGCTGGACCCAGGTCGCTCGAGAGGCAAGTGATCGCGGTATCGATCTAAGTGACGAGGTCGACTTCGCGGCGGACTCGCCGACCTACCCATTTGGCGCGCATGTCGCGGTGGTCGAGGTTGATACCGAGACCGGTAAGGTTTGGCTCAGCCGAATGGTCGCCGTCGACGACGCGGGAAGAATCGTTGCGCCGTTGCTCGCAGAGGGTCAGGTCCATGGCGGTCTTGCCCAGGGCATCTCCCAAGCGCTCTTCGAGGAGGTCGCGTACGACCGCGATGGGAATCCGCTTACGGCCACGTTGGCCGATTACGCCGTACCATCAGCGGCGGAGCTTCCGAGTTTCGAGGTCATTCACCATGAGACGCCTACTCATGTGAATCCGTTAGGCGTGAAAGGCATCGGTGAATCCGGCACGATTGGATCGACCCCTGCGGTGCACAATGCCGTGATCGATGCGATTCGGTACCTTGGCGTCGATCATGTGGCGATGCCGACTACGCCGAGGCGGGTTTGGGAGGCGATTCAGCGCGCCAAACGACCCTAAGGCTGGTTCCGCTCCTCACGTTGTGATGAGCGGCGACGAAATGTGTAGCTAAGTTTCGGGTCAGGCTTTCAAACCTAACCGAAACACTGTGCTAACTTCCAGAGGGTGACCGTAGTCACCCATTCGAGTGAGTGATCAGGAGGATTGACGAGATGAACGTCACGGTAACCGTGAACGGAACGAAGGTCACGAGGGACGTTGAACCAAGGACGTTGCTTGTGCATTTCATTCGTGAGGACGTAGGACTCACGGGAACGAATGTCGGTTGTGACACTTCGTCGTGCGGTGCGTGCACGGTGCTTGTCGACGGCGAGTCCGTCAAAAGCTGCACGATGCTCGCAGTTCAGGCTGAGGGTGCTGACATCACCACTATCGAAGGACTCGCGGGTAGCGATGGAACGTTGCATCCCTTGCAGCGTGCCTTCCAGGAGAACCATGGTCTTCAGTGCGGCTACTGCACTCCAGGAATGGTGATGGCGTCGCTCTCGCTCATCCAAGAGAATGACGATCTCGACGAGCACAAGGTACGCGAAGGCCTCGAGGGGAATCTGTGTCGTTGCACGGGCTACCACAACATTGTGAAGTCGGTGCTTCAGGCAGCGAACGAGTTGGGGAGGGAGAACGCATGACCATGACTGAGACCTCGAGCGATCGGGTCCTAGGGCAACGTGTACTTCGCAAAGAAGATCCCAAACTGCTTTCTGGTGAGTCGAGATTCACTGACGACCTGCCAATCGCCGGGATGCTCCATATCGCTGTCGTGCGCTCGCCCTTCGCGCATGCTCGAATTACCTCGATTGATATCAGCGCAGCGCTTTCGGTCCCCGGGGTCACCTCGGTGCTCGTCGGCTCAGATCTCCAAGGAGAGTGGGCCGGACCGATGCCATGTGCGTGGCCAGTGACGGCAGATATGAAGAATCCACCGCATTTTCCCGTCGCGACCACAAAGGTCAACTATGCGGGGGATGCAGTCGCCGTGGTCATCGCCGAATCTGCAGATGCCGCGGCTGATGGGGCAGCCTTAGTCGACGTGGCCTACGAACAGTTGCCGGTGGTTGTGGACCTTGAAGATGCGGTGAGCGACCGGGTCGTGATTCACGAAGATCTCGGTTCCAACATCAGTTATGTGTGGGAACTTAACGCCGATGCCGCGACCAATGACGCAGCGTTTACGAATGCTGCGCACGTCGTCGAGGAGCGCTATGTCCAGCAGCGACTGATTCCTGCCGCTATGGAGCCAAGAGCCGTGGTGGTGGTTCCTTCACCGATGGGCGGGGAGTACACGCTTTACTCAGCCACGCAGATCCCTCATATCTTGAAGGTGATGGCGGCGTTGACCGTCGGTATTTCCGAAACCAAGCTTCGGGTGATCGCACCTGCGGTTGGTGGAGGCTTCGGGTCGAAGCTCGATGTCTACGCGGAGGAACTGATCGCGCTCGCCCTCGCGAGGAAGCTACGACGTCCCGTGAAATGGGTCGAGGAGCGAACCGAGGGTGGACAGGCGACCATTCACGGACGTGGTCAAATTCAACACATCTCGCTCGCAGCGGATGAAAACGGGCGGCTGACTGCGGTCAAGGTCGAGCTTCTTGCGGACATGGGTGCCTATCTCCAGCTGGTCACCCCGGGCGTTCCGCTGCTCGGTGCTTTCTTGTACAACGGCGTGTACGACATTCCTTCGTATGCCTTCAAGTGCACTGGCCTGTTCACGAACAAGACGCCTACCGATGCGTATCGCGGAGCAGGCCGTCCTGAGGCCACGTACGCCATCGAACGAGCAATGGATGCACTTGCCCGCAAGGTGGGGGTCGACGCTGCGGAGATACGGCGACGGAATCTCATTCAGCCCGACCAGTTCCCGTACAACTCTCCTGCAGGCATCGTTTACGACTCAGGGGACTATCCGCTGAACTTCGAGACCGCACTCGAGCGTGCAGGTATGTCGGACCTGCTTGCAGAGCAGACTCGACGTCGAGCGTCGGGTTCGAAGAAGCACTTAGGTATCGGGATATCGTTCTTCGTGGAGATGTGCGGCCTCGCCCCATCTCGCATTCTTGCTTCGCTCAACTACGCTGCTGGCGGTTGGGAGTCCGCTACGGTTCGAATCCTTCCGACCTCCAAGGTGCAGGTGGTGACCGGGACGGCTCCGCATGGTCAAGGTCACGAGACGTCGTGGTCGATGATTGTGGCAGATCGACTTGGAGTGCCGGTGGAGGATATCGAGGTACTTCACTCCGACACCTTGATCGCCCCCCTTGGCATGGATACCTATGGCTCCCGCTCGCTCTCAGTGGGCGGAACGGCCATCGCAATTGCAACCGATCGGGTCATCGAGAAGGCGAAGGCGATTGCGGCACATCAACTCGAGGTGGCGCCGGAGGATCTCGAGTTTGCGAATGCCACGTTTAGCGTGCGCGGAACGCCAGACCGGAGCCTGCCATTGGCGGCCATTGCCTTCGAGGCCTTTACTGCCCACAATCTTCCTGATGGGTTGGAGCCGAACCTCGAAGCATCGTCGAACTGGGACCCGCCGAACTTCACCTTTCCTTACGGTACTCATATCGCCGTAGTCGAAGTGGATGAAGAGACAGGGCACGTCGAGATCGTGCGTTATCTCGCTATCGATGACTGCGGGGTTCAGGTCAATCCATTGATCGTTGAAGGGCAGATTCATGGAGGAATCGCGCAGGGCATTGGGCAGGCGCTCTTCGAGGAGGCCGTCTACGACGAGTCGGGTACGCTTCTCAACCCGTCGTTTGCCGACTATCTCGTACCTTCGGCGGCAGAGCTGCCGAATTTTGAGACCGATCAAACCGTGACGCCGAGCCCAACGAATCTTTTAGGTGTCAAAGGTATCGGTGAGGCCGGGGCGATTGCATCTCCTCCGGCGATCATCAATGCGGTTATCAATGCCCTGGAGCACGTGGGTGTTCGGCACATCGACATGCCGGCCTCTCCTGAGCGTGTGTGGCGGGCGATCCAAGAAGTCAAGGCGTAAGTAGGGAGAAATCGTTGTATCCATCGAAATTTGAATACGTTCGCGCGACCTCGGTCGACAATGCACTCGAGCTTCTTTCACAAAATGAGGACGCGAAGCTGCTTGCGGGGGGACATTCGCTCATTCCTCTGATGAAGTTTCGTCTTGCGTCACCCTCGCTTCTCGTTGAC
>JBMFXL010000103.1:0-5938 GCA_049964275.1 Acidimicrobiales bacterium
GTAGAGGTGCTTCCCCCGGTTGTCAATCGTTCGTCGGGACCAACCACGCTTGAACGGTCGACCGCTGAGACAACCCGGGGGCCATCGGTGCGATTAGGGCTTGATCAAGTTCGAGGGATCGGCACGACGCTGGCACAGGAGATTGCGAGTGGTGGTCCGTATGAGACCGTTGATGATCTTGTTCGTTCCGTTGAAGTCAACGAGGCGCAACTGATGTCCCTTGCGCGGGCCGGTGCACTTTCTGAACTCGGGGGAGTACCGTCGTTCTCACGCCGTCAGGCGCTGTGGACCGTGGGTGCGCTTCCTCACGGGGGAGCGCAGCATCTGCGAGGATTGCGCCCCCATGTGGCACCTCCGCTGCCGGAGTTGCATCGTTCGGAGCGCTACGCAATGGATCTTTGGTCGACGGGAATCATTCCTGATGGGCACCCCATGGAGATCCTGCGAGAGGAGTTGACCGAGGATGGGGTGGTGTCCTCGTCGCAACTGCGTGTGCTGCCCCCGGGCTCGCTCGTGTGTGTTGGCGGTGTGGTGACTCATCGCCAGCGTCCTCACACCGCCAAGGGCGTCACCTTCATCAATCTCGAGGATGAAGAGGGACTCGTGAATGTGATCTGCACAAAGGTGATCTGGCAGCGTTTTCGGGAGGTGGCACGTCGATCGAATGCACTCGTGGTGACCGGCGTGCTCGAGCGATACGATGGCGTGATCAACGTGCTCGCACGACGGATCGAGCCGTTGATCACGGGCGCACCATTGCGATCGAGGGATTTTCGCTAGAGGTTCAGCAAATTCTCATCTCGCGTGAAGCCCCCGTGGAGACCTCGTCACGGAGCGGCTCTGATAAGGGATGATGACACCTGAGCACGATCTCGGTCAACGGGGATTGCCGAGCCCTTCGCGCCTGTGGTGTGACCGAATTCACAAATTTGTCGTCACGACCTCCCTTGAGCCTTCGCGCGTGTCAAACTCATGAACATGATCCAGGGGAGCTTTGGGATCCGTGACGTAACCGTGCGCTTTGGCGGCCTTGTTGCCGTCGATGACGTGACGTTTTCGTTCGAGCAAGGTGAGGTGCTCGGAATCATCGGACCGAACGGGGCAGGCAAGACGACGACCTTCAACGTGCTGTGCGGTTTCGTGCAGCCCACCGTCGGCTCGGTGATCTTCGACGGCGAGCCACTACCACGAGTCCTTCCTCATCGTCTGACCTCCATCGGTGTTGCGCGCACGCTTCAAGGGCTCGGACTCTGCGCACACATGAGCGTTCTTGAGAACGTCATGGCGGGCGCGAACGCGGAGGCCCGTACGGGCCTCACCTCGGCGGTGCTCGGGCTGGCACGAGCCGCACGCGATGAGCGCATGATCCGGAATCGCTCCATGGACACCCTGGAGAGCCTCGGGCTCGCGCAATGGGCGAAAAAGCTACCTGGAGAACTTCCCTACGCCATCCAGAAGAAGGTGGCACTTGCAAGGGCGCTCGTGGGAGCACCTCGTTACCTTCTTCTTGATGAGCCGGCCTCCGGACTCTCCAACGACGAGATGGCAGAACTCGGTGAATTGATCCGTGAGCTTCGTGGAAGATCGATCGGGATCGCCTTGGTCGAACACCACATGGATCTCGTGATGAGTGTCTGCGATCGGCTCTGCGTCCTCGACTTCGGTCGCATGATCGCCCAAGGCGACCCCGCGTCGGTGCGGGACAATCCTGAAGTGATCTCCGCTTATCTCGGCGAAGACGCGCGCGACTACACGGGGAGCGCAGACGAGATGCGGCGCGTGGAGGCAAGCGATGCTCACGATTAAGGGGCTCGATGCCAGATACGGCGCCGTCCGCGCGCTTCGGTCAGTGGATCTCGTCGCACAATCTGGTGAGGTCACAGCGGTGCTCGGAGCAAATGGGGCGGGGAAGACGACTCTCTTGCGGAGTATCTCGGGGATGGTGCGTAGCGTCCAAGGATCGGCCATCTTCGATGGCTATGAGCTCATCGGCCATACGCCTGAGGAGATCGTTCGTCATGGTGTATCGCACGTGCCGGAGGGTCGTGGAGTGATCGATGAACTGACCATCGAGGAGAACCTCCGACTCGGAGGCCTTTACCGGGGAGAACCTTCCGAACTACGCCACGACATCGACGAGGTCTTCGAGTTCTTTCCTCCACTGCTCAGTCGACGTGCCAAGGCAGCGTTCACGCTTTCCGGAGGTGAGCGTCAGATGCTCGCGATCGGGCGCGCGATGGTGGCACGACCCTCGCTCCTGCTCCTCGACGAGCCTTCCTTGGGACTCGCACCGCTAGTGACTGCGTCGATCATGGCGATGGTTCGACGCCTCTGTGACGATCGCGCGCTCACCGTGGTACTCGTGGAGCAGAACGCCAAGTCGGCGCTCTCGATCGCGGATCGCGCAGTCGTCTTGTCCGTCGGCGAGGTGGTCGTGGCGGAAGCGGCGGAGAAGGTCCGTAACGATCAACAACTGCGCCACCATTATCTGGGATTTTGAGAAAGGGACCGTGATGTCTGGACCGATAGGGAGGAGTACCTAGGTGGGCAACTTCGTCAACTTGGTGCTGTTCGGGCTCACCGACGGCGTCATCTATGCCGCGGTCGCGCTTGGCCTCGTGTTGATCTTCCGAGCAACACGTGCCATCAACTTCGCACAGGGTGCCATGGCGACCATCACGACCTACATTGCGGTGACTTTGATCGACAAGGGCCTGTCGTATTGGATTGCGTTGCTCGGTGCGATCGTGAGCGGATTCATCATCGGTGCGATCGCGGAGCGGGTCTTCATGCGCCCGGTCGAGCGACGCTCTCCACTCAATGCCGTCATTGTGGCCATCGGGCTCTTGATCGCACTCGAGGCAGCTGCAGGGATGATCTGGGGTGCGAAGTACCGTCAGTTCCCTTCCTACTTCTCAATCGTGGGCTTTCGTGTGGGTCATTCCCGCATTGCGTTCTCCAATTTCGACCTCTACGTGCTGGTGTCGGTGGCGGTCATCATGGTGCTGTTGGTGCTTTTATTCCGTTATACCGATCTCGGACTGAAGATGCGAGCGGCGGCCTTTGCACCTGAGACGGCGCGACTCCTTGGAGTGAGGGTGGGACGGATGCTGACACTTGGGTGGGCGCTTGCGGTAGCGCTCGGCGCAGTCGCGGGCGTGCTGCTTGCCCCGCAGGTGCTGCTTTATCCGAACAACATGGATGTGGTCAACATCTACGGCTTCGTCGCTGCGATCCTCGGCGGACTCGACTCGCCGGTTGGTGCCGTAGTCGGTGGCCTGGCCATGGGACTCATTGTCTCGCTGGTCGGTGGCTATCTCGGTTCCTCGCTCGAGGCAATGGGTGCACTCGTGATCTTGCTGGTCGTATTGGTGATACGACCCGAAGGACTCTTTGCCCAACGATCGGCGAGGAGGGTCTAGGCATGGCACACGCGGTGGAGCCCGTGGCAGACGACGTGGTGACGTCCCCTGGGCCAACGCGGGGTGGGCGCGGCGTATGGTCGACCCCGTTGCTGCGTCATGTGGTGGTGGGGCTCGTGGTGTTCGTGGTTGGGTACTTCGTGATCTCGCGGGTCAGTCCCTATCGAGATCTCCAGCTGGCTGAGGTGTGCTCTTATGTCGTGGTGATCGCTGCGCTTGCACTCCTTACTGGGCAGAACGGCCAGATCTCACTTGGACACGGTGCGTTGATGATGATCGGCGGTTACACCGCAACGCTCGTGTCGTTACATCTCAACGCGCCGGCAGGCATTCAACTCGTGGTTGCAGGCCTAGCGGGCCTTATCACGGGACTACTCTTCGGGCTGATTGCGGCGCGCCTCCGAGGTCCCTATCTTGCGGGTGCGACGCTCGCCCTTGCACTTGCGCTTCCGGCAATCCCGACTCAGTACGGCTCGATCTTCGGAGGCGATGCGGGGCTCGTGATTAATCAACCGTCCCCTCCCTCATCCTTCGGGCAGAACTACACCCCACAGGAGTATCTCGCGAGCATCGGTCTTCTGGTGGTGGTCATCACCTTCATCGTGTTCGCGAATCTTCTCCGTTCGCGATTCGGTCGGAACTTCCGAGTGGTCCGTGATGATGAGGTGGCAGCGCAGATATCTGGTATTTCGGTCGCTCGTACCCAGATCATTGCGTTCGCGGTGTCTGCGACCGCTGCGGCGGTAGGCGGTGCGCTCTACACCATGGTGTCGGGGACCGTCGGACCCGAAGGCTTTACGATCGCGCTTTCGATCTCCCTGCTGTCCGCCATGGTGATTGGCGGTCTTGGGACCATCTATGGCGCGATTCCCGGTGCGATCATCTTGGTGTACGCGCCACAGATCGTGAACAACTATGCGGGGCAGCTCCATCTTTCACAAGGTGTCTCGGCCAATCTTGCACTTGGGATCTACGGCATCCTGCTGGTGGTGGTGATGATCCTCTTCCCGCAGGGCATTATGGGCGGTCTTGGCATGCTGTGGCGCCAGATCCGCCGTCAAGGGTCTCCCCGAAGGTCGGTGGAGACGGTGTCTGGGGCTTCGGAGGGGAAGTATCCAGAAGCAGAGGCACCAATCAAGTAACAATCCTTCGCAAGAAGGAGGGGGGAACATTATGAGGAGACGGTTCAATCGGGTGCTCCGTTGGGCAGCCGTCGTGACCTCGGTCTCGCTGGGAGGGGCCTTCGTGGGGGCGATCGGTCCCGCAAGTGCATCCACTCCCGGGGTGACGTCGTCACAGATCCTGTTCGGATCGCATCAGCCCCTGACGGGGCCTGCTGCTCCGGGATATTCGGAGATCGCCCCAGCCATCCAGGCGTTCTTCAACTACGTGGATTCCAAGGGCGGCATCTACAAGCGCAAGGTCAAGCTGATGTACGAGAACGATCAGTACAATCCGGCGCTGACCACCCAGGTGGTGCAGAAGCAGGTGCTGCAGGACAACGTCTTCGGGGAGCTGGCTGGACTCGGTACTCCGACGCACGAAGCGGTCGTCAAGTTCCTGAATCAGAACAAGGTTCCTGATCTTTTCGTCGCATCGGGATGCGATTGCTGGAACGAGCCGAAGCTCCATCCGTACACGTTTGGGTACCAGCCCGACTACATCATCGAAGGCAAGATCCTCGGCACCTACATCAAGTCCCATTTCAAGGATCAGAAGGTGGGTGTGATCTATCAGAACGATGACTTCGGCGGTGGTGGACTCAAGGGCCTGAAGATGGAGCTGCCTTCGTCTCAGATCGTCGTGAGCCAGCCCTACGATCCGGCCACTCTCACCAATGGACTCGGTACGCAGGTAGCGGCGCTCAAGGCAGCCGGTGCGCAAGTGGTGGTCTCGTTCACCATTCCTGCGGCGCTCGCGCTCGAGCTCTTGGCGCAGGCCACGATCGGTTACCAGCCGAGTGCACTGCTCACCTCGTCGGTCTCAGCGGATCCTGGCACCTTGGCAGGGCTCCTGTCGGCCTTCTCGAAGGGCAAGGTGACCGGTAACACGCTGACCAATGGGATCTATACCCTTGGCTATCTGCCGTCGCCTTCGGACACCTCTGATCCATGGATCAAGCTGTTCGATCAGATTCACGCAAAGTACGACCAGAGTCAACCGATCGATGGCAACATGGTGTTCGGTATGTCGCTCGGGTATACGACTTACCTCACGCTCAAGGCAGCAGGAAAGAATCTGACCAGACAAGGTCTGATCAACGCGCTCGAGAAGAATGCTAAAAACTTCCGAGGGCCTTTCCTCTCGAAGTTCGGTTTCTCCAAGTCGAGTCACCTTGGGTTCCTGGGCGAGCGAGTAGCCCAGCTGAACAATGGCGCGGTGGGCTACGTGAGCCCGATGTACGTGACCACGCCTTCACCGAAGGCCAAGGTCAAAGTGGCGAAGACCGTTGAGACTGGTGTGCCAAAGGCGCTCAAGTAGTAGTTGAGGGGGTAGCCGACCCTCAGCTGTGAACC
>JBMFXL010000104.1:0-2164 GCA_049964275.1 Acidimicrobiales bacterium
AGAACAAAAGCGCGCCGAGTGCGCCAATGATGCCGCCGGTGCCGGGATCCTCAGTGGGGTTCGTGGATTCCTCTGCGGCGTAGGAGTTGATCTCCCAGCCATCGAGAATCGTCGCGGCCACCACCATTACGATGAGCGCTCCCTGGAAGGGGAAGTGCCCGAAGTGGATAGGCACAGAGATTGCATGCCATCGTGCGACACCGAGCGCGCCCAGTCCGAAGAGCGCCACCATCTCCACCACGAAGAAGATCTGGGTCACGACTGCCGTTGGGCGACTTCCAAGCGCGAGTGGTATCGCCGCGAGGACGATCCACACGAGGGAAACGACCAGGTCGAGTACTGGTGTGGCGTGCGCATGGGGAAACAAGAGGGCAACCGTGTAGGTGCCTGCCGGAATGGCAATAGGAGGGATCGACAAAAAGTACGCGACGATGAGAATCCAGGCCTGATAACGAGAGGTTCCTCGGCCGATTACTCGGCCTGACCAGTGATAGGAGGCCCCTGCGTTGGGGAAGTGGCGGTTGAGAAGACGGAAGACGAAGCTTGTGATGACGAAAGGGATCGCCAATAAGAAGATCACCGGAAGCGTCCACCATCCCGCCTGGGCTGCCATGACACCACCGGTGGCCGCGACCGAGAACAGCGGGCCGACGCTCGAGACGGACAGTGGGATAAGGTCACGCAGCCGAAGGGTCTGGATGAGTCGCCGTTCGATGCCTTCGACACGCTGTTCGGCAGCTCGGAATTCGTTCGAAATTGAGAATCGTCGCGGGGAAGACGTCATGAAATCGATTCTAGCTCGTTATTGCGAGCTATTCGCACAAGCGTTCGCAATGCAGTTTCAGGAATGGTGCCGACCACCTGTTACCCCTCGCTGACGAGTAGGAACAGCTTGTCGAGGACCTGGGTAAATACCTCGACCTCTTGTGCACCAGAGAGTGCGTAGTGGTCGGCGTCGAAGAGGAAGAGAAAGGTCGGCACGCCAGTGATGCCGTAGTGTGAGGCGAGCTCGATGTCGTGACGGACGGCATCGGCGTACTGATCCGAGGCGAGCATCTCGGAGACCAGTGAGTCGTCGAGGCCGACCGAACGACCAATGTCGCGCAAGGTGATGGGATCGGTGAGCGAAGCTCCGTCTTCGAAATAGGCCCTAAGGAGCGCAAGCTTGGTCGCTCGTGCGAGCCCATGTGTCTCACCGAGGTGGATGAGGCGGTGACCATCGAAGGTATTTACGCCCCGTACGGCACCGAAGTTGTAGTGCAACCCAACCGCGCTTCCCATGTCCGCGATGCGCTGGTGCATCTGGTCGACCTGGTCCACCGTGGTGCGAAACTTAGCGGCAAGTACCTCGCGATGAGGACGAGGTTCCTCCTTTGGCGTTGAGGGATCCAATTGGTAGCTGCGGAAGCGAATTGGCATGCGGCCAACAAGTGGTGACGCGTCATAGGCAAGGAAGAACCGCGTGAGACCGAGATAGCACCAGGGGCAGGCAATGTCGGAGTAGATCTCTAGCTGCAGTGGGAACTCCGAGTGAGCATGGTCGGTCGTGTTGGTGGAATTGGTCTCAGTCACATACTGTTCAGCGCCTAGGAGATGCTGAAATTCCGTGACGTGAAGAGAAATCCGCCATCTCACCGATGCGCGACTCAATCTGAGGGTTAGGTGCGTCGATATCGAAGTCAGAGGTGCCAAAGGAGGCAGGGTGGGACGTACCGAGGAGCAACTCGAAAGCGAGCGTGTCGATTCGACGTTGCGAGCGACGACCGAACGAACCCAGACGTTTGGTAAAGCCTACCGAGAACGCTTCGGCACCGATCGGAATCGAGTTCGTGCACCGCGGGCGACTGAGGTCGATCCGGCGCAGGTCGATGCACTACCTGCCGAGCGCCGAGTGCATTTGGGGCGATCGATGTGGGCGTCTATCGAGGAACTCCGTGACTTCGGCCGACGACTCAGCGACTCGTTCGCTCGGGCATCACTCGAGGACCTGGTCGAGGATCTCGAACATTCCTTCGTGCGTTACGAGACCGCGGCGTCGCGTTCGGAGATCGAACTGACGGCGACGCGGAGCACCCTTCGCCGACTTGAGAACCGTTACCGCGCGGAGCGAGGCCACCAGGATGCTCCCTGCGTCATGCCCCGTCATGCCCCGATCAGTGAGGCG
>JBMFXL010000104.1:2174-5915 GCA_049964275.1 Acidimicrobiales bacterium
GCTCGATCGCGCCGCACTCTCGGTGGAATCACTCGTCGGCGTCTCCGACTCCATGGGGGATGCCTCTCGTGCGAGTGCCTTTCGTGTCGTCGAGTCTGCTGCGCAGATTCGACGAATACTCGTGGATCTCGTTCGAAGCGACGTAAGGGTCATGAGTGCGGAACTCCGCTCGCCGATTGGACAATCAGTTGTCGCGGTGCGGCGATCCGAGATCTCGGGACGTCAAGGCTCCCAAGAAGGCGTTGCCTTCGTCGGCTCTTCGCTCAAGCTTCCGCCTCCTGGAGACGGAGCACAGGTGGAGAGCTTGACACGCTTGCTCATCGATCAAGGTGCATTTGCGTGGACCATCGAGGCGCGCATTCGTGAGACGTCATTCTGACTGAGTCGGTGGGGCTCCTCCCGAGCGCTTATGGGACGGTACGTTCCTTGGCAGTGCGTGGCCCATTGCGCAAGGGCGCCCATCGTGAGGCCGTCCGCTCAGGTGGAGAGCGAGCCGAATTCGGAGGCGAGCGACGTCTGGTGCCTCACCTAGGGTTTTGAGCTCCTTGGCCGCGTGGTGATCAACATGGAGGGATTGTGAGGTAAGGGCGCATTCGCGAGGTAGGCCTCGAGTTCTCCATCACGAGACTCATCGAATCCCAATCTCGTCCGGAGCGCCGACAGTGAGAATGGCCTACGTCGATAGGAGAGCGGGTAGCTCTCGAGCGTCGCATCGGGATGCTCCAGCGCGATGATCGAGAACAGATCAATGGCAGTTGGGGTGCGAGGTCGTTCGATCCCATAGAAATGGCGGAACGCGCCGTTAGCGCTCCACAGTGGATGGTAGCCAGTGAGCTCGATCACAAGTAGCGACCGGGCGAGCGTGTCCATGGCATCGAGGAAGGGGCCGATTGCCGACACGTTGTAGGCGACGTTGGAGGCGTTGATGACCTGTGCTACGTCCAACTTCGCTGCGACGTCAGGGAAGACCCCTTCGACTACCGTGATCTTGTCGGAGAGACCTCTCGCCTCCACCGATCTGCGGAGTGCACTCGCCATGTCGGGATTGGCTTCGACACAGGTAATTCGCTCGAACACGTCCACCAAGGCGCCAATCGATGAGCCGGCCGCGCTGCCGATGTCGATCAGGTGTTCGAGACGTTTGGTGGGCATCGCGTCCCTCATCGCCCGAATTCGTTCGACACGAAGGTCTCCTTCCTCGGTTTTGTCGAGGGAGAACTGGTGTGGATCGAGGTGAAAATGAGTGGGGCGTGACGTGGCAACGACCGCGTCGGGGAGGGCCCAGGCACCTAGGGCGTCGGCCCACTCGGCGCAGCGTGTCGCCCGCTCATCCAACGGAGTTCAGCGCTCCAAGTCCGATGCTGCTAGCGAAGCTCTGGAGATGGGTGGTCACCCACGTGAAGTCGTTGAGGACCAAGAGCACTCCAAAGAGCCCAAGTACCACCGCTGATGCGCCGGTCAAGAGATTGAAGTGCCTCTTCATCCACGCGAATGCTCCTGCAAGCTTAGCGAACGCGAGCCCGGTGATCAGGAAGGGTACGCCGAGTCCCAGGGAGTACGCCCCAAGAAGGAGGCCGCCTTGGATGGTATGTCCCTGCAGCGATGCCAAGGTCAGCACTGAACCGAGAATGGGGCCAATACAAGGGGTCCAGCCGAATCCGAAGGCGATGCCCGCGACAGGCGGAGCAAAGCCTCCAAGCTTGGCGAGCCTTGGGTGAAATCTTCGCTCCTGGAAGAGCCAGGGAAGACGCAAGGTGACGGATGCGATCAGGAAGGCAGCCATGGCGAGGAGCACGACACCGGAAACTCGTGTAAGAAGGACACGATCCCGCAGGATGACGCGTCCGAGCGCGCTTGCGGAGAGCCCAAGGGCCACGAAGACCACTCCGAATCCAATGACGAAGAGGCCGGTCGTGTAGGCGATCTTGCCGAGATCTCGGGATTGTCCTGAGGTGATCTCCCTCGCGTCGACCCCGCTCACGATCGAGAGGTAGGCAGGCACGAGTGGCAGGACGCAAGGAGAGAGGAATGACACCACGCCGCCACCGAACGCAGCAATGTACCCCACGTCGAAAGCCATTGCTCCACCCTATCGGCGAGGAGCTCAGAGCGGGACAGCCCCTATCTCAGCTATCGCGAAGGCACGAGCGTGAGTTCGATGGAATCGTCGAGATCCACGTCGGAAAGTCGCACCACCTTCGAGATGGTATCGATCTTCATATAGAGCTCTGCTCGAGAGTTGCACCACTGCTCGAGAGTGACAAAGGAGGTGGAGGTATCCGGTGGCATCCACACCACCATAGTCTCGCCGTTCCCTGGTCGTTCGACCTTGGGGAGGCTAGTGAGCGCTCCCAGCTCGGCGGGCTTGTAGCCGAGAAGGAGTGTCGAGTTGTCGCGCACGACTGCGATGAGGGTGATGCGGGCATAGCCCGAGAAGCTCTTCTCGGCGTTACGGGCGACCTCGACCGCGCGAGAGACCGCGCGCTCGTTCCGGAACCGCTCCATGAATGCGCCATGACGGAAGAGCAACCAGATCACCGTCGTGCATGCCACTGCGGACATGAACAGCGGAAACAGGAGGAGCTTCATACCCGAGATCCTTTGACAGCCAGCTTCTCCCAAGATTACACATCTGTGCAAAGTTAAGTGGCAAAAGCCCCCCCGCGGTGATCGACTCCTCGAATATTGTCGGAGTCAGTGTCTCTGCCTCCTCGGTGGGGGTGTGAGGGGAGTGGGCGATGCAGTGCACCGTGTTGGGAAGCGCAGGGTCCTATCCCGCGCCATCCCGTGCGTGTTCCTCCTACCTCATTACCGCGACAGGGACGTCGGTGCTCCTCGATGCGGGGAATGGTTCGATGGCCAATCTCTACGCAGTGACCTCGCCGAGCCGACTCGATGCCGTGGTCCTCACGCATGGACATGTGGATCATTTCGCGGATTTCGTCGGCATCTATCACTACCGGACCTATGCCGAGACGCCGCCTCGGAAGCTGGTGCTTATCGCACCCGACGACGTCATCGAGCGGCTTGGTCATCTGATCACGGACTCCTCGCTGCGCGAACGCGTGGAGGTGGTCACCTGCGAGTCTCGCGACGAGCTCGAGATCGGTGGGGTGCGAGTGAGTTGGGCCCGGGTCGATCACCCGGTGCCCTGCTACGGGGTCCGTCTCGAGGACATGAGCGATGGTTCCACGCTTGCGTACTCGGCCGACTCGGGGCCCTGTGACGCACTCGGCAACCTGGCCGCTGAGGTAGACCTCTTCATCTGTGAGGCAACCTGGTTGAGGAGAACCGAACGGCATCCAATGGGCCTTCACCTCGGGGTCGCTGATGCGCTCGAGGTTGGGAGGAAAGCAATGACGGACCGGGTGGTATTGACCCACGTGGCCTATCCACAATCGCCCGAACAAGCTGATGAAGTAGCCCGCGAGTGCGCGATGGGACAGTCGTATTGTGTGGCGAACGACCTGATGGTCTATGACACCGATCGGGCGATCCCAGACCGGTCGGTGTTCGGACCTCCTCACTGAATCCTGAAGAACGACCTAGAATTGGCATTCATGAGCGCGAATGGTCCGTCCGACGACTCGATGCCCGACGCGTCTCAGCGGGGAGGGTGGGTCGCAGAAGCAGTCCCCTCCGTCATCACCGCAATGCGTTTGCTGCTCCTCCCTGTCGTGGTGGTCCTCGTCCGCAATGGTGGCCATCCCGTCCTTGTGTTCCTCATCCTTGGCGTCATGG
>JBMFXL010000105.1:0-5895 GCA_049964275.1 Acidimicrobiales bacterium
TCCAAAGGAGTCCTGGTCGACCAGACCGACTACGACCACTCTTATCCCCACTGCTGGCGTACCGACACTCCCCTCATCTACCGAGCAGTCTCCTCCTGGTTCGTACGAGTGACCGAGCTCAAGGAGAGGCTGCTTGAGCGGAATCAGGAGATCGAATGGGTCCCCGCCCACGTCCGAGATGGCGCGTTCGGCAAGTGGCTGGAGGGCGCTCGCGATTGGGCACTGACACGAAACCGCTACTGGGGAACGCCGATACCCGTCTGGCAATCCGACGACCCCAAGTACCCTCGCGTCGACGTCTACGGCTCGCTCGACGAAATCGAAGCGGACTTCGGGGTTCGGCCGGAGAATCTCCACCGACCCCATATCGACGAACTCACGCGACCTAACCCAGACGATCCCACCGGAACGTCTCGAATGGTTCGTGTCACCGACGTCTTGGATTGCTGGTTCGAGTCCGGATCGATGCCCTATGCACAGTTGCACTATCCCTTCGACAACAAGCAGCGCTTCGAGGACAACTTCCCTGCCGACTTCATCGTCGAGTACATCGGCCAAACTCGAGGATGGTTCTACACGCTCCACGTGCTCTCCGTGGCGCTCTTCGACAAGCCGCCGTTCCAACACTGCATGGCACACGGCATCTTGCTCGGCGAGGACGGACGGAAGCTCTCGAAACGTCTCGCGAACTACCCGGACCCATGGGAGGTCTTCGAAGAACTCGGTGCAGATGCCATGCGCTGGTTCCTCCTTTCCTCGTCGGTACTACGTGGCCAGGAGATGAGCCTCTCCAAGTCCGCGATGTTCGATACCGTGAAGCGAGCGATCAATCCGATCTGGAACGCGTACTACTTCTTGACCCTCTATGGCAATGCCGATCGAATCCGCGGAGAAGAGCGCTACGACTCTCCCAATCTCCTCGACCGCTACATCCTTGCCAAGGCCGGGGACATGGCACGGGCTGTTACGGCCTCCATGGAGCGATTCGATCTCTCGGAGGCAACCGCCGAGATCGAGCGCTACCTCGATGCGCTGACCAATTGGTACATCCGTCGATCCCGCGAACGTTTCTGGTCGAAAGCCGGAACGAGCAACGGAAACGATGAGGACAAGCAGCGCGCCTATGACACGCTCCACACGGTACTGCTTCTTTGGACCAAGGTTGCTGCTCCGCTCCTGCCCATGCTCACCGAGGAGATCTACCAAGGACTGACCGGCGAACGCAGTGTGCATCTCGCCGATTGGCCAGAGGTCGACGAGCTTCCCTCTGACCCCGAACTCGTCGCAGGAATGGATCTCGTCCGCGAAGTCTGTTCCCTCGGCCACTCGATCCGCAAGGCGCAGGGCCTCCGTGCCCGACTTCCTCTCGCCCGAGCAATCATCTCAGGGGAACGAGCAAGGCTCCTCGCTCCCTATGTCGCACTGATCTCCGAGGAGTTGAACGTCAAGGAGGTCGAACTCCAATCTGACTTCGACGCCCACGCCGACCACGTACTCAACGTGGTTCCTTCACAGGTCGGACCACGACTCGGCTCAGACACCCCGAAGGTCATGGCCGGTGCGCGTGCGGGCGACTGGAGCATCGACGATGGCGTCGTGACGGTACGAGGAGTAACGCTTCTTGAAGGAGAGTTTCAGCTACTTCTCCGACCGAAGAATCCTGACTCCACGCGTGTGATGGCTGCCAGGGATGGCGTGGTGAGTCTCGACCTCGAGATCACGGAGTCCCTTGCCAAGGAGGGTCTTGCTCGCGACGTCGTCAGAGAGATCCAGGCAATGCGCAAAGACGCCGATCTTCACATCACGGACCACATTGCCGTAACGTTGCACCTCGTCGACGACCAGGGCGGCACTCTCTCCGATGCGCTACGTGCGCACCACTCATACATCGCCGAGCAGGTACTCGCCGATCAACTCTTGATCAACGAGCAACCGGCCACTACGGGCACCTTGACACACGGAGTGAGCATCGGGGAGGGAAAACTCGACATCGAAATCATGAAAGTAATGCCTCGTTGAACGCAAACGGAGCCGACGGACTCGTCGGCTCCGAAGCACTTTAACGCGCGCGGTAACTCCTCATCGTCACGATGCCCGCGGTCTCAGCGAACTCGACGAAGAGGAATACGCGAAACTACCAGCGATCCGGCCGGGCATCCTCATCATCGAAGAGCACCGGCGCAGAGGGGCCGTCACCTTCGAGAACCTGGAAATCGGGTCGACCGAAGCTCATATCCGGCTCTCCTTCAGGACTTGAGGGAGGGAAGATCATCGTGCGATCGAATTCCCCGGAGTGATCTTCAAAGCTCACGGAGTCTCCATCACTCGACTCCACTACCGTTTCGGCGTACGAGCTACCAACCCCCAAGGACGATGCCGATTCAGCAACCGACGAGTCGGCCGGTAAGTCGACTCTCTCAACATGCATTGACGAGTCAAGGTCGGCGATGAATCTCGCGAGGGCGACCTTGAGCGTGTCCTTTACCTGATCTGAGCGGTCGGCAAGCTCACCGACCTCACGCAGAAGGTCGCCACGACGAGCCTCAAGGGCTTCCACCTCAGAAGCGATAAGACGGGATTTCTCCTCGAGTAACGCATCTGCCTGCGCTCGCGCCTCTTGAATCAATCGCTGCGACTGCTCCCTGGCTTCGCTCATTAAGGCGCCCGCCTGATCATTCGCATCCGCTATGACCTGATCGGCGGTACGCTGCGCAAGCAGCAGGGTCCTTTGAATCGTATCGTCAGGAGCCTCAATCGGACGAGCCGCCGCCTGAGGTGTTTGACTTGGCGTCACCACGCCGCGGGAGAGATTTGCGACCTTCGCCTGCGCCTCTCGCAGTTGCTCCTCGAGAACCTCGATGCCTCTGGCTACCTGCTCGAGGAACTCGTCGACATCTTCTTGGTGGTATCCGCGCATTCGCTCGCGAAACTCCACCTCGCGTACTTCTTTCGAGCTAATTGCCACCTTCGAACGTTCCCCTCTCTGATCGCCCTCTCTCAGATTATCGGAATGAGAACGTACTGGATAAGCAGAATCACAATGAGTGGCGTAAAGTCGAACATCATTCCGCCTCCGCCGATCCTTGGAACGAGCCGGCGTATTGGCGCAAAGACCGGCTCAGTGATGCGACGAAGCGCCATCTGAGCACGGAAGAGACCGCTTTCCGGCGTTGCCGGGAAGTAGGAAAGAACGATCGATACGATGATCACGATCACGTAGAGCTGTAACAGCGATCGGATCAGATTTTGAATTGCGAGCATGTGCTACCTCGACCGGAAGATTGCTCGCTCCGATATACGTTCCATCTCTTCGTCAGCGAGCTCCACCTTCGATGGGGTGAGCAAATAAACCTGCTCTGCCACTTTCTTGACCTTACCACCTAGCGCGTAAGTGAGCCCTGAACAGAAATCGATGATCCTACGGTAGACCTCTTTATCGAGACCCTCGATGTTCACGATTACCGGACGACCACCTTTCATATGGTCTGCGATCTCCTTTACATCGGAGAACTTCGTCGGAATCGCGAGATGCACCTTTGGTCCTTCAGGCCGAATGGGCCGGATCACCGGGTTCGTTCTCGGCTCACGCTCTGAAAGATCGACGACATCGTCGTCGTGAAGCTGCTTGGAGAGCGCAGCAGTCACGCGATCGTCCCCACGACCTACTGATGGCTCTGGGTTCGAGATGACTTGCACACGTGCGGGACGCTCCTGGCGGGCGTAAGAGGGTGGATCAGAGACCTCTTCCTCATATGGATTACGCATAGGACGTGGATCCTCGAACGGCTCCTGATGATAGACGGGCGCATCGAGCTCGTCCTCATCATCGGTTATGCCGAGCCACACCATTGCTCGATGCATTAGCGTCGTCATCTCACTCCTCGCTCATGGAGGTCCGACCCGCCTCGCGCCGAGAAGACTTCGACCGAGTCGCACGACATTCGCTCCGTTGGCGACTGCGAGTTCGAAGTCATCACTCATTCCCATTGAACAGTTTTGCAGCTGGAATCTGTCCACCAACTCTCTGAGTAGTCTAAAGAATTTCGACGGCTCATGACTGCCTGAAAGCGAAGCAACTCCCATCAATCCGGTAATTTGAAGGCCGAGCGCACTTCCGCGCTCGAGGAGACCCGGAAGCTCGCTAGGCAAGACCCCATTACGGGCAGGATCGTCATCATCGCGTACCTGGAGATAGAGTTCACCGCCGAACCCAAGTCTCGCTAGGAGCGTGAGTTCCTTCTCCCTTGAGATCGATTGAACGACATCTGCCCGCGCGGCAACCATCGCGGTCTTATTGGATTGGAGATGTCCGATAAAGTGCCAATCGAGACGATCTTTGAGTTCAGAGGTGGTATCGAACTTCTGAACGAACTCTTGCGCATAGTTTTCCCCGACCGCATGCGCTCCCGCTGACACCGCGTCGCGCACCGTTGCCGCATCGAAGGTCTTCGTAACCCACACGATGGTGACTTCATCAGGATCGGTATATCGCGCGATCTTCTCGCGAATCTGCTCGTGCCGTTCACGGAACTCCTCGATCCGGTCTGACTCGCTCATGGCTTGTGAACCACCATCATGACTAGCCGATCACTCATATCGCCACCGCGATAGGAAGGCAGCGATGGAGATTCACGCGTGCAGATCCCAAACGATGGTTCGAGTACCACTCCCAATTCGTCGAGGTCACGCTCCACCGCATACGCGAGATCGAGCTGGTCGCCGACAAAGCACTCATTGCCCAGCGCCGCTCGAGCGATCGGTGCCGCATCACCTTTGAATTCGTAACACCTCACGCAAATGTGGGGTCCTACGATGGCGTGGATCGACGAGGCACCTTGACGCCGAAGTGCTCGGACTCCCTCTCGAACGACGCCGCCTACGATCCCTCTCCAACCTGCATGCAAGGCCTCCACCAAGGACTCCTCGGGTGCGTAGAGCGCAATTGGTACGCAGTCGGCGGTCATCACCGCCGGCACGAGCGCAATGTCACGCGAGAACAGTCCGTCTGCATCGGGCATCTTCCCTGGTTGGATGAGCCCGGCGGGCAGGACGATGGAGGAATGAACTTGTCTTGCACGAACGACACGGCGACGCGCGCCGATCACCGCCTCCAGACCTTGCGCGAGGGCAGAGTCCTCACGCAAGACACCACCGTCGAAGGCGAGGGCCACATCTCCGTCACCGCGCTCAGACACGACGACCGATGCGCCTCCCGATGCAAATGTACGAAGGATCACGCGTCAGCGAAGGAATTGAGGAATGTCGTCGTCATCATCGTCAAAATCCACAGGCTCTCGCGAGGATGCGGATCCATCTCGATCACCCAAGCTTTGCGCAATCGCGCCATAATCGATCGCGTTGGCGGCGGGAGTAGTCGGTGTGACTGGCTTACTCTGTCGATCCGCGAACGAGTTGAAACCCGCGGCAATGACGGTCACGCGAACTTCATCGGAGAGGGTCTCGTCGATCACCGAACCGAAGATGATGTTGGCGTCCGGATCGGCCGCATCATGAATGATCTTCGCGGCTTCACGCACCTCGAAGAGCGTGAGATCGGGTCCGCCTGCGATGTTGAGAAGTATGCCGCGAGCACCATCGATGGACGACTCGAGCAAGGGAGAGGTGATCGCGTTGCGCGCAGCGCTCAACGCCTTGTTCTCGCCATTCGCGCGACCAATACCCATGATCGCCGAACCTGCCTCGGCCATGATCATCTTCACGTCCGCAAAGTCGGTATTGATGAACCCAGGGGTAGTAATGAGATCGGTAATACCCTGCACACCTTGCATCAAGATGTCGTCCGCCATCCGAAACGCACCGACCATCGTGGTCTTGTCATTGGCAATCTCTGCCAGTCGATCATTTGGGATAACAATCAGGGTGTCAACGTGTTCG
>JBMFXL010000106.1:0-5888 GCA_049964275.1 Acidimicrobiales bacterium
CTCAATCAGTCGCCGGTGACGGGAACCTTCTACGGGATGCTCTGGCTGACGCTCTTCTTCGTCTCGGGCGCAGACACCCTGGTGGTGGGTGGCCTGTTGTCCTCGTTCGGACCTGCGACGGTCTTTGCCCATCCCGAGATCGGATTCGTGATCGTGGTGAAGAGCGTGTCCGTGCTGATGGGCGCCTCGCTTCAGATCGCTGCCCCGATCCTCGCGGTACTTTTCCTGACGCAGGTGATCATCGGCATTCTTGTCAAGGTCGCGCCACAAGTGAACGCCTTCCAGTTCTCGTTCCCGTTGCAGCTGATCCTGAGTTTCGGATTGATGACATTGTCCTTGGTGCTCCTTCCGAACTTCCTGCAGGGTGCGGTGCACTACATACTCGCTGGCGAGCAGGACATTCTGAGGATCTGACATGCCGGCACCCGATAAAACCGAAAAGCCCACTTCGAAGAGGCGCCGTGATGCGCGGAAAGAGGGGTCGATCACCAAGTCCCCTGAGATTGCGTCATGGGGACTCTTGCTCATCCTCTCCTTCATAGGGCCTTGGATCTTTCGCTACACTGCACCGAAGATCGTCGAACAGTTCCTTGCGATGGAGGCAGTCTCTCGACAGCAGTTGACTCCGGGACTTGCGTTGCTCATGTTCGAACGAGGACTCCGAATCTTCGCAGAGGTCGCAGGAATCGTGGGCGCGGTCGGCTTCGTATTCGCCTTCGTCGTGACGATCTCCCAGGTCGGGTTCGTGGTGGTGAAGAAGGGCATCACGCCGCAGTTCTCCCGGCTAAATCCTGGGAAGAACATCAAGAAGATCTTTTCCTCGGGCGGACTTTTCGAGATCACGAAGCAGGTGATCAAGATCACGGTCGTCTCAGGCGTCGCCTATATGGTCATCCACTCAAAGGTCACCGAGCTCGCATCCGGTCAGCTGTCGCTTGGTGCCTCGATCAGCGATGTGGTCACGGGCTCGATTGCCATTCTTCGAACAGTTGCCGCGCTTGGTCTCGTGCTCGGCATCGCGGACTATTTTCGCCAGCGCCATTCCATGATCAAGTCGCTCTACATGAGCAAACAGGAGGTCAAGGACGAGATGAAGGAGGCCGAGGGCGACCCCATGGTCAAGGGAAGGATCCGACGTCTTCAGCGACAGCTCGCTCGACAGAGAATGCTTCACCTGGTCCCCCAAGCTGATGTCGTCGTGGTCAACCCGACTCACTATGCAGTGGCGCTCAAGTACGATCCCCAGCGGGCCATTGCTCCGGTCGTACTCGCAAAAGGATCAGGGCATCTTGCAGCGCGCATCAAGGAAATTGCGACCGAGAACGTGGTGCCGATCGTTCGTGACCCACTTTTAGCGAGGACCCTGCATGTGACCTGCAAGGTGGGGGCCGAGATTCCCCCGGCATTCTTCCTCGCGGTCGCGAGGCTGCTCGCGTTTGTGTATCGACTCTCGGGTGCTGCCCGGTACTACGAGACGACCTTCCAGACCCCAGTCACCGATCTTCCGGACGATGCGGTGACCAAGGCCGAAGCGATGGTCTGACCAGACGAAATTGGGCGTTCGGCGTTGAAGTGTGCTCAAGTCGAGCGGTAATGCATCCGATGACTTTGAAAGCCAGGATGGCGAAATCGTAGCACTCACGGATGGTCCCGAGTTCCTGGAGTGAGATGCCCAAGTCGAACCGAGCGGCCCTTGCAGTACCGTTAGGCGTCATCCTCATTGTCGTCATGTTGGTAGTCCCACTGCCGTCGGCGCTTCTCGACCTATTGATAACGGTCAATATCACCTTCGCCATGATCGTGCTCGTCGTAGCCCTTCGCGTGAAGGACCCTCTTGAGTTCTCGGCGTTCCCCTCCGTACTTTTGATTGCCACGATGTTCCGACTTGCCCTGAACGTCAGCGTGACGCGACTAGTGCTCCTCAAGGCCTATGCGGGCAGCGTGGTCGAGAGCTTCGGTCATTTCGTGGTCGGTGGCTCGGTAGTTGTCGGTCTCGTGGTGTTCCTCATCCTCTTCGTGATCCAGTTCGTCGTCATCACCAATGGTGCCGGACGAGTTGCCGAGGTTGGCGCACGTTTCACTCTCGATGCCATGCCAGGAAAGCAGATGGCGATCGACGCCGATTTGAATGCTGGACACATCAACGAGGCGGAGGCGCGCAGACGACGCGAGTCAATCGCAAGGGAAGCGGACTTCTACGGCGCGATGGATGGTGCATCGAAGTTCGTGAAAGGTGACTCGATTGCGGCCGTCATCATTACGCTCATCAACCTGCTGGGTGGATTCATCGTTGGCGTGGTCCAACATCACCTTCCCGTAACTCAGGCGATCGACACTTATTCACTTCTCTCCGTCGGTGACGGCCTTGTCTCGCAGATTCCTGCATTGCTCATGTCGATCTCCACCGGCTTGGTCGTCACGCGTACTTCGAACCAGGCCGACTTCGGTGCAGACCTCATGGGGCAGCTGATGCGCCAGGGACGCGCTCTGCAGCTCGCGGGAGGCGTGGTAGGTGTCTTGGGGCTCATGCCAGGTTTGCCCAAGTTGCCCTTCATCGTCATAGGCATCCTCATCTTTGCCCTTGGCAAGCGTGCGGAGTCTCGTCATGAGGCCAAGGAGCGGGAGGCCGAAATCGTCGACGGAAGCATCACCGAGGTACCCGCAGCCGAACCCGAGGCGTTGACCGCAGTCGTCGAGGCGTTGGAGTTGGAGCTCTCGCTCGACCTTTTGGACATTGTGGATCCAAGTACCGGTGGTGATCTGCTCGAGCGGATTAAGGGTCTTCGGAAGAAGCTTGCTGGAGAACTCGGTGTGACGTTACCGCCCGTTCGAACGCGCGACAATCTTTCGCTTGCGCCGGGAGAATACGTCATCAAGGTCCAAGAGGTCGAGGTAGCACGTGGCTCGGCACCCCATGACCGTATTCTGGCTATGGGGGACAATCTCAGCTCGCTTCCTGGCGAACTCACCCTCGAACCCGTCTTCCAGATCCCTGCAAAATGGATTCCGATATCTGCGAAACAGCAGGCAATCGTGCTTGGAGCGACCGTGGTCGATCGAGTGTCGGTGATCGTCACTCACCTCTCGGAGATGGTGAGGCGCCATGCAGGTGAGTTGATCTCCCGGCAACAGGTCAAGGAGATGTTGGACGCACTTAAGACCCACGCTCCGGTAGTAGTCGATGAGATGGCGCAAGCAGGTGTCAATCTTGGCGATCTACAACGTGTCCTCAAGGATCTCTTGGGCGAGGACGTACCCGTGCGCAATCTCGCGATGATCGTCGAGGCAGTGGTTGATCGCTCTCGAAGCTCGCGCGATCCGGACCAGCTCCTCGAAGCTGCACGTAGTGCACTTGGTGCGTCCATTGCGATGCCATACGTTACCAATGGCGTGCTCGCGGCGATACCGCTTGATCCAGCCTCTGAGGAGCGTCTACTTGGCGCGATCGTCCTCGTAGAGGGACGCCAATCTTTGGCGATGTCGCCAGAGGAAGCTACAGCGCTCAAGGCGCAGGTCGAAGCGGAACGTGACCGTGGAGCAGCGCAGGGACTCGAGCCTGTGATGGTCACGAGCACCGCGTTGCGGTCACCGCTTCGTCGTGTGCTCGATTCGCTCGGATGTGATATTCCGGTACTCGCTCAGAGCGAGGTGCCGAAGGGAATTCGAACTGTACGGATAGGGGTGGTGAACGTTGGAAACACAACTTCGGTTTGAAGGTAGGTCCATCGAAGAAGCGATGGGTAAGGCGCGAAGCGTTTGTGGTCCGGACGCAAAGATCTTGTTCGCAAGACGGATCTCGACCAAGGGCGTCTTCGGTCTCGGTGCGAAGTATCGGTTCGAAGTGATTGCTGAGCCGCCCAACGTACCGATGCCCGCGACCGAGCACCATCAGTTTGCAGCGGAACTCAGAGACGCACTGCGTTTTGATGCAACCCGAACTGGGGTCACGCCACCGGTGATGAAGAAGAAGTCACCGTTCGAGCGTTACGCCGAAGCGGCAGCGCTCGTTGAAGAGCCCGTCGAGCATGCAATGGCTGAAAGCTCGGCCGAGACGTTCACGACCACAGGGGGTGACGTGCCTCCAAGGGTACGAGTCTTCAAGCGTGATGGGTCAAAGGCTATTACGGGATCGGTGACTCCTCCGCCATGGCATGATTCCTCGAACGCCGGCTCGAGCCTTCATGAACAGGACGACGAGGTAGTCGAGGGCGAACTCGAAGACGTGGGTCCAGACGCATATGGCTCAGGAGTCGATCGCTTTCGCACGGTGCGAAGCTCGGGTTGGTCGGGACTTGTGGACCTTGCATCCGCTCCTGCGATCATCGACCTGACTGCATCAGAGCCAGTGTTGCGTTTTGAGCCGACCGAGAGTCCGAAGGAGTTGTATCCGGCTCCTTCACACACCAAGTACGCGCTTTCGCTCGAACTCCTGCATGAACTTCCTTCTGCGGCGCCGGGTTCGGTGATCATCTTTGCTGGTCGTGATGGCCACGATCAGGGCCAGACCTTCCTGTCCCTCGCGAGCTCCTACGGTGTACGTGAGAGCGACCAATTCGTGTTCGGTTCCTCGACCGATGTCGTGATCTGGGGGCATCGCGAGGCCGATGATCCCCGTGAACTCCTCGCTTCCATCGATCTTGGAAGAACCGTCGCGCTCTGGGTAGACGACGTCGCCGTCAGTGATGTGATGGAGGCACTGCGGGACTATCCGATCCTGGTCTTTGGCCAGGTGGATGTCGCCGCCCCGATCTCGGAGTCCGAGCGGTATCTCTCGGAGCTTCCGGCCATCGATGGCCTGTGTCTCAGTGGAATGGCCCGAGCGGACGATCCCCTTGCCGTACTCGGCCTTGGCGTGCCCGTCGCAACGATCGATGGTCGAGTGTCAACGGTGGGGGCCTGGGTGCGATTGCTCGCGATGAAGGGTGTGGCGTGAGATGGGGAACCGAGCAAAGCTTGCGCTGCTCGTCGCGGCGGTTTCGCTCATTCCTTCGATATCTCAGTTCGCCAAGGGATATCTTGTCCTCACCGGGCTGTTGACGCATGCGCTCCTCGCACTTGCATTTGGGCTTTTGGTGACCACGCTCTTCTCCGCAGGTGCCGCCATATTCAAGATCCAGAACATGGAGGCTCAGCTCATGCGCGCTGCGGAGAATGCCGAAGCAGCAATCGAGACCACCGCGACGGTCGCACCACCTCCGATCGTCCCTGGAGCGGCCACCCCGAACCCCTCATCTGCTGGAGAACCTTCCACAACGACCTAGCATCATCGGGACTTCACTCGTTCGCCGGGATCTGAGCATGCTACGGTGAACGTGGCGTCGCTTCAAGGTGAGGATGGGAGCTCGTGGCGTACGTCTTCTTCGGTATTGGCGTCGTGCTCTATATCTTTGCCATGGCCTCGGTCGCGACCACCTTGGTCATCCCACGTGGGCATTTGAATCATTTCGTCAAGGTGGTCGACCAGTGCGTTGATCAGGTCTACCGAGTGATCTGTGGAATGGCTCGGACATACGAGCGGCGGGATGCACTACGTGCGTCCCAAGGGGTGGTACTGCTCTTTCTGACGCTGGTGAGTTGGGTGACCTTGTTGATACTCGCGCTCGGACTCATGGAGCTTCCGAGCATCCGGGGAATCCTTCCTGCGATTCGTGAGGCGGGAGCATCATTCCTGACCCTTGGATTTACCTCGACGCCGACCGTGTGGGCGAGTGTCATCGACTTCTTGGCGGGATTTACGGGGCTTGTCGTCGTTGCACTCCAGATCTCGTACCTTCCTACGCTCTATTCGGCGTTCAACCGACGAGAGACGGAGATCACTCTGCTTGCTTCGAGGTCGGGCGTGCCGTCGTTCGGTCCGGAGATCCTTGCTCGTACGAGGATCGGCATCG
>JBMFXL010000107.1:0-5875 GCA_049964275.1 Acidimicrobiales bacterium
ATATCGATGAGTCAGAGGTACTTACCCCTGCCGATAGCGCATATCACATTGACAAGTGGGCATTCGATATTCCATTCGTCTGCGGTGCAACGAACCTCGGTGAGGCGCTTCGCCGTATCGCCGAAGGAGCGGCGATGATCCGCTCCAAGGGTGAGGCAGGCACTGGCAACGTGGTGGAGGCAGTGACCCATCTTCGCTCGATCCTCGGTGATATTCGAAAGATTACCCAAGCGGACGAGTCGGAGATCTTCGGATGGGCGAAGGAGCTACGTGCACCATACGACCTTGTCAAGGAGGTCGCAGTGACAGGGAAGCTTCCCGTTCCGCTCTTTTGCGCGGGAGGCATCGCGACACCGGCCGATGCGTCGCTCGTGATGCAACTCGGTGCGGAGGCTGTGTTCGTCGGTTCCGGCATCTTCAAGAGCGGTGACCCTGCGAAGCGCGCACGTGCGATTGTCGAGGCGACGACCCACTTCCGTGATCCTTCGATCTTGGTGAAGGTCTCTCGGAACCTTGGAGAACCCATGGTGGGTATCGAAATGGACAAGGTTGATGTTCATCTTGCCGAGAGAGGCTGGTAAGCCAATCAATTGCGAATCGGTGTCCTCGCGCTCCAGGGTGATTTCCTTGAGCATATGAATGCACTCCGTGCGCTCGATGTAGACGCGGTGGAGGTGCGAACGACTGAGGAGTTTGCACGTTGTGACGGACTGATCCTCCCTGGTGGAGAGTCGACGACAATGTCCATGCTGCTTGAGTCGTCGGGCATCGTGCCGCTTTTGCGACAGCGCATCGATGAGGGTTTTGCGACCTTTGGAACCTGTGCTGGAATGATCCTGTTAGCGAGTGAAATCGCCGACGGTCGTCCGGATCAGATCCGACTCGGCGCACTCGACATTCGAGTGCGCCGAAATGGGTTTGGACGACAACTCCGCTCTTTCCAAGCAGATGTTGATCTTTCTGAGGTCGGGGATCCACCGATGAGAGCAGTCTTTATCCGTGCGCCAGCAATCGAGCGAGTAGGTGAAGGCGTCGAGGTCATGGCGTCGGTGGACTATCAGTTTGCCGATGGTCACCAAGAACGCGTCCCGGTGGTCTGTCGATCGGGTTCGGTTCTGGCGTCGGCGTTCCACCCTGAACTCACGGGTGACACCCGGCTTCATGCATATTTCGTCAAACTGGTTGAGTCTCAGTAGAGGGACAAGAGGAAAGAGTACTAATGTCAGGGCACTCCAAATGGGCGACGATCAAACACAAGAAGGGCGCGCAGGATAAGGCGCGAGGCAAGCTTTTTGCCAAGTTGATCCGCCAGGTCGAAGTCGCTGCACGTGAAGGCGGCGGTGACGTTAACTCAAACGCGACGTTGCGTACGATGTTTCAAAAGGCGCGAGATGCATCGGTGCCCCTCGATACGATCATGCGTGCGGTCAAGCGAGGCACGGGCGAACTCGAAGGTGTTCGCTACGAGGCAATCAGCTACGAAGGGTACGCCTCAGGAGGCGTAGCGGTGATGGTCGAATGCCTCACCGACAATCGGAATCGGACCGGCTCGGACGTGCGTACCGCGTTCTCGAAGAATGGAGGCTCAATTGCGGAGCCTGGGGCGGTGGCATGGCAGTTCAGCCGTAAGGGTGTCATTCACGTGCCCCGCGAACTGAGCGAGGACGAGGTCACCCTCGCTGCGCTCGATGCCGGCGCGGAAGATATCGTGGACCTAGGTGACGCCTGGGAGATTCTGACCGAGCCGACTGAGCTTGCGTCGGTACGCGAGGCTCTTGAGGGAGTCGGTTATGAGATCCGCTCGGCGGAGCTTTCCTTGATACCTTCAACCACCGTACCACTCACCTCTGAGGTGGAGGTTCGAAAGGTCCTCAAGCTGGTGGACGCATTAGAGGACTCTGACGACGTCCAGAATGTCGTCGCCAACTTCGACATACCTGACGAGATACTGGAAGCAATCGAGGAGTAGGGGTGGCCGAAGCCGTAGGCGTGGGGGATCGGGCACCAGACTTTGATCTCGTGGGTACGGGCTCGAAGCGTTACTCGCTCTCAGATTTCCGAGGTGCGCCCCTCGTCCTCGCCTTCTACCCCGAGGACTTCTCGCCGATCTGCTCCATGCAACTTCGGTCTTATGCGGCGGCACACGATGACTTCAGTGCCCTTGGAGCTACGGTTCTTGGGGTCTCTCCCCAAGGCGTGGAGCTTCATGAAGCGTTTTCGGAGCGTCTCGGACTGAACTTCCCGCTCCTCGCGGATGTCGATCGCAAGGTTGCCTCCGCGTATGGCGTACTCGGTCCGCTTGGTTTTTACCGTCGATGTGTCTTCGTGATTGATAGTGATGGTGCGATTACCTTTGCCCATCGGACTCGGGCCGGTATGTCCTTCCAACCCTCAGAGCGCCTACTCGCTGCGATACGTGACGCGAATTAGTGGGCGAGTTCTCTCTCCGACGCTAAGGTATCGAACATATGTTTGCATTGGGGGTCGATCCAGGGCTCACTCGCTGCGGTTACGCAGTCTTGGAACACGACCAGGGTGCGGTGGAGATTGTTGACGCAGGAGTGATTGAGACCCCGCGAGATTGTGCCACATCGCGGCGGCTCCACGAACTCTACGGTGAGATCGTCGGCGTTCTTGAGAGCTATCCCATCGAGGTCGTCGTGGTGGAGCGGGTACTCTTCCAGAACAACGCGCGAACGGCGATGGCTACGGGCCAGGCCTCTGGGGCAGCGCTGATTGCGGCAGCTGGCCGAGGACTTCCAGTCGTGCAGGTCTCCTCAAATGAGATGAAGCTCTCGTTAGTAGGGGATGGGTCTGCGTCCAAGCGGCAGCTGCAGTCGATGATTCAACGACTTCTGCGACTCGAGAGCTTACCCCAGCCGCCCGATGTCGTAGATGCGATCGGCTTGGCCTATACCTTTCTCACTGCAAGTCCCATGGCACGAGCTGACTGGGCACTTGCATGATCGGTCGACTGGTAGGCGTGATCGCGGAGATCACTGACGACGGATGGTTGCTCGTCGATGTGGGTGGAGTGGGCTATGAGGTAGCGGCAACCGCAGCCTGCAGGAAGCGGTTCGGTGTCGGTATCGAGGCGACGGTCGTGATCCGTTCGCTTACACGCGACGACGGTACCTGGCTCTATGGTTTCGTGGATGCCGATGAGCGCCGATGCTTCGACGAGCTACGCACGGTGCAAGGTGTTGGCCCCTCTGTCGCGCTCGCGATTCTGTCCATGCTTGGTCCCGAAGGCGTGGTCAATGCCATTGTGACGCAGGATGCCAAACGTTTTCGCGAGGTCCCCGGAGTCGGTCCTCGGCTTTCCGAGCGCTTGGTCCTCGAGATGAAGCATTTCGTCGAGGGACGCGAGGTGAGCTTGGTCCCCGATGTCCCAGAGATCGGAGGGGCGATGCCCTCCGAGCGGGATGAACGAGTGCGTGAGGCACTGTCATCGCTTGGCTTTACGTCGATCGAAATCGTTGCGGCAACCAAGGATCTCCCTGGGGAGTTGAGTGAGGGCGAGGCGGTTCGGCGCGCACTTCGGAGTCTGACGAGATGAGCCCCAAGCGCTCCGTCTTCAAACGGGCTGACGAAGCGGTAGCGGCAGAGGCCAAACCGGTTCGACTGATCGATGTCTACGACTCGGGTCTTGACAATCAGCTTCGACCGTCCTCGCTCTCGGACTTCGTTGGTCAACGTGCACTCAAAGAGCGGCTCGGAATTATCATCGAGGCAGCGCGCTCGCGCGGGGAGCCGATCGATCACCTGCTGTTTGCCGGACCTCCTGGGCTTGGGAAGACCTCGCTTGCGGGGATTGTGGCGAACGAGGTGGGCGCTGGGTTGCGTGCCACTTCGGGCCCGGCCATTTCGCGCCAAGGTGATCTTGCGGCCTTGCTCTCGGATCTTTCCGAGGGTGACGTCCTCTTCATTGATGAGATCCACCGCCTGCCCAAGGCAGTGGAGGAGTTGCTCTACGTCGCCATGGAGGATTTCAAGCTCGACGTGGTGATCGGCAAGGGCCCCACTGCGCGTACCTTGCGACTCGATCTTCCCCGTTTCACCCTGGTGGGTGCGACTACTCGCGCGGGTATGGTGTCCGGACCGCTTCGAGATCGATTCGGGTTTAGTCATCGACTCGAGTACTACGAGCGAGAGGAGCTCACTTCGATCCTGGCGCGCTCGGCAGTGATCTTTGGATGTCATCTGACCCAGGCGGGCGCGGAAGAGATCGCGGGGCGATCTCGTGGCACTCCGCGACTCGCGAATCGGCTACTCAAGCGGGTGCGTGACTTCGCGTCGGTGACGAATGCATCAGAGATCGATCGCCCTCAAGCCATCGACGGGCTCACACTCTTTGGGGTCGACGAACTCGGTCTCGATCGCATCGATCGAGAGATACTCGAGACGCTTTGTGTACGGTTTCGGGGCCAGCCAGTGGGCCTCTCCTCGCTCGCGACCGCGATTCGCGAGGAGAAGGACACGATCGAAGATGTCTACGAGCCGTTCCTCGTGCAGCTGGGAATGGTGTTGCGAACTCCCCGAGGACGCCTCGCTACCGAGCGCGCCTATCACCATCTCGGAGTCGATCCACCGATCGATTCGGTGTCCTAGCTGTGTTGTCAACCTCGCTCAGCACTCAGGTAGATGTGATGTCCCTCGGCATTGACGTGCCTTCGTCGAGACGGCGCAAAGGTGGTGCGGGTCGACCGAAGAGGTATCCTTGGGCGAGGTCGCATCCCATCTCACCAAGTATTTCGAGCTGCTGAGTGGTCTCTACTCCCTCGGCGATGGTAGTAAGTCCAAGCGCCTTGCAGAGAGAAAGCACGCCTCGCACGAGTTCGGTATCCCGACGGGACACGCCAAGTCCGGAGGTGAAAGACTGGTCGATCTTGATGATGCTGGCAGGGATCGTGCGGAGATAGGTGAGCGATGACCAGCCAGTTCCGAAGTCATCGATTGCGAGGCGCACGCCGAGATTATTGAGTGTGGTCAGCCGGTCGAAGGTGGTGTGATCCGCGCCGATGAACGCGTTCTCTGTGAGCTCGAGGCAGAGCTGATTGGGGGCGATCTCGTACTTCGACATGGTGGCTTCGACCAAATTGATGATGGTGGGTTGGCGGAGCTGCTTCGGCGAGAGATTGACCGAGACTCGTGGTCGACGCGCACCCGCAGCGCGCCAGGTCGCGAGTTGGTGGCAGGCCTTCTCCAAGACTGCCTGGCCGAGCGCGATGACGAGACCCGACTCCTCGGCCACATTGATGAACTCCAGAGGGGGATAGACCGTGCCGTCGGAATCTTCGATACGGACGAGCGCCTCATGGGAGTAGAGACGGCCATCGGGTATGTGCACGACGGGTTGATAGTACGGGAAGACCAGGTTGAATTCGATCGCCCTCCGCAGCGTGCGTTCTACCTCGAGGCGGCGGTTGAGCGCCGCGTTGATATCTGGGGTATAGACCATGGTGTGGCCACCACCGCGCTCCTTCACGATGTGAAGCGTGGTTCCGGCTTGGCGAAAGGTCTCGACAAGAGGCTCTTCGGTGGCGAGTGCGATACCAATGCTTGCGTCCACGACGAGCTCTATGGCCCCGATTCGGAACATACCTCTGACCCGCTGGCGAAGCTGTTCTCCGAAGTTGAAGACCTCTTCGCGATCGAAGGCGTCGCTGAGGAGGACGGCGAATTCGTCGCCTGAGACGCGGGCCACGAGTCCCCGGTTGCCGACCGCGTGTCGGAGGCGTTCGGCGACGTCGCGTAGAAGCTGGTCGCCGCTCTCATGACTGATCGAGTCGTTCAGGCGGCGGAATCCATCGATATCGAGCAGGACAATGGCGTAGGGCCGTCCATCGGTGGAGCGCTCAAGGTCGAGAAAGGC
>JBMFXL010000108.1:0-5874 GCA_049964275.1 Acidimicrobiales bacterium
TGCGGAGTCGATCGCGGTCGTCGCCGCGATCTTTTTCGCCGGCATCCTGGGCGATCGATTTTCACGCAAGAAGATCGTTCTGAGCTCAGACACCACGATCGCGTTCGCTCGAATCATCATGGCCCTCGGCGCAATTCTGCACGTCGTCCCATTGACGCTCTTCCTCGGAGCTGAAATAGTCGCTGGAGTGGCAAAGGCGATATTCTTTCCCGCATTCGAGGGCTGGTTCAAGTCCGCAATCCCGGCTCACCTGCGCCAACAGGCAACTTCGCTCCGAAGTGTGTACTGGAACCTCGGCAATATCATTGGACCCGCAATTGCAGGCGCAATCGCAGCATGGTCGCGGCCGGCGTTCGCGCTCTTGATCAGTGGAGTGCTTCCCTTAGGAGCCGCCATGATCTTTCGCACCGTAGGGTCCGGTAGCTATGAGCCGCCGGAGCAGCGAGGTCGCATTGTGGACGAGATAAAGGAAGGCTTTGCCGCCTTTCGAGCCCTCAAGTGGATCTGGGTACTCGACATTCAATCAGCACTCTGGTTCATTGCGGTGTGGGCACCCCTGATCGTCCTTGGGCCTATCGTTGCTTTGCATCGTTACCACGGTGCGTCCTCGTGGGCGTTGGTGTGGAGCACCTTCTCGGTTGGCGGCATCGTCGGAGGCATCCTCGTCTATCGCTCCCGTGCACGGTTCCCCCTGCGAACAGGCGTGCTGGCGATGATACCCACCGGTGCGATCCTCGTTGCGCTCGCCGCGCACAGCTCGATCGTGGTGCTCTGCGCCACCGCGCTCGTTGCTGGGGTAGGGATCGAATACTTCTCCGCAACCTACGGGGTGCTCATGCAAACCCATATTCCCCACGAAGTGATGAGCAAAGTGTCAAGTTTCGACGTACTCGGAGCCACTGGACTCACGCCACTCGGCTATGCCCTTGCCGTACCCGCGAGCCGCCTCTTCGGCACCGACGGCGTATTCCTCATAGGCGTCGGGTACCTGGTGCTTTCTTCCCTCATCGTTCTGCTGGTTCGCTCAGTTCGAGATCTGAGAAGAATCGAACCCGCTCCCGCAAGCCCCTGATCCACAGAATGCCCTGACGACCTCATTGGCCAAGGTACTCGGTCGATCGAGGAGCGCCAGAACCTTTGTTCGGTCTCCATCGGCCCATCTGGCAATGTAAGGAAACGAATAGGCACCACTATCGATCCCGAGGAGCCCAAGCACGAGGAACGCGAACGTCTCGGCCTCGACTTCGGCCACGGATCGATCCAATACCCCCTCCCTATGCATGAGCACATGGCCGTACTCATGGCACAAGGTCTTGAGCGTCTGGCGCTCTTCAAGTCCTCGCGCGATCTCGACACGCCTCCCAGCAATGTCGGTCAAACCATTCATTCCCACAAGAGGAGCGGTCGAAACGGCGAAGCCACGCTCTCCGAGCTGCGAGGTCAAAAAGCTCGTCACCTCTGGCAAGCCTGATCCTGCAAGTAGCTCAGGGGTGAGTGGTTCACTCAGCGGTGCACCGTCGGTCTGACATACGTCAAATACGTAGGACACGCGGAAGCCCTTGAGTACGTCGGCCGGAGCGGAACTGTCAGCCTCTCCGGCATTTGACCCACCGCGATCGCGGATCGGGACCACAATTGCGAGCCCCTTCTCCCCTCGTCGAACATGACGGCCGAGTGACTTCCACAAGCGATACCCGGCGACCTTGGTGGGCACGAATCCACGTTCACGCGCCTGCTGATAGAGAAGCAGTGCGTTCCGGGAAGAGTACTGAGGGAACCGCTCAAGATGGCGTAGAAAGGCCTCCCATTGGCCACCATCGACGATGCTCTCGATGCCACGCATCAGCGTCTGCTGCGCGAGTACCAGTGAAGACGAGATCGAAACCGTGTCGTCATCCATGACTACCTCACCTACGTAAGAAACGGGAGGGCCAGGGCCGATCGACTTCCCTGACCTTATACCGGTGGCGTGACAGAGTCGGAAAGCGCTCTTGTCATGTTCCAAGAGAACGCTGGTCGCCTAGAATGCGGTATCCAATACCCGCAAGGGCAACTCACTCGATTCCGACGGAGATCATGGCTTCTCACGAGACACCCGAACCTCGAAAACACATCGTGATTGGCGCGATGGGCAACCTCGATGCTTCCACTCGCCGCTCTCTCCAAGAGCAAGTACTTGCATCGCCAAGACGTCGCTATTCAGTGGGAGCGAAGGTCCTCTTCGCGTCACTCGATGCCATCTACGGCAGGGAGCGTACGCTGTCAAAGTTCAAGGTGCTCGAGCTCGTCGCCCGTGTGCCCTATCAGTCCTGGGAGCAGGTCGCGTACATCGCCATCACCCACGTGTCAGATCGCATCGGCATGGCAAAACGGATTCATGATCGAGTCGTCGAAGCCCGAGACCAACAGGACAACGAGCAGTGGCATCTCCTCATCCTCGAGGAACTCATCGCCAGCCAGGGTCTCAAGGAGAGCTGGCTGCTCTACACCGCGCTCCCCCAGATCATCGCATTCGTCTACTACCAAATTTCGGTACTGCTCTACATCATTCGGCCGAAGTGGTCCTACCGCCTCAATGCCGACTTCGAAGACCACGCAGAACACGAGTACATGCTCCTCGTCAATGAGCATCCCGAGTGGGAAGATGCACCGTTTGATTCGACCCTCGCGCCCGAATACGGGCACTACGAATCACTCGCCGACATGTTTCGACAGATTGCCTACGACGAGCGCATGCACAAACTCGAAAGTGAGGCACGCATGAAGGAGCCTCGCTTCCGCTAGGACTTATACGCGAGCGACACCGACGGGATCTCGCGATGCACCGCTTCTCCTTGATCGTTGCGCCTGGCAAACCAGATCGACTTGGACGCCAACATCGCAAGACTCACCACGATGATCGCGACACCGGCCACCAGCATGACATCCCGAACGCCAATAATCGGCGCGAGGATCCCAGCGCCAATTTGACCAACCGGGTAGAGCGCGAGCGACCCCATCCAGTCATACGACGATACCCTGGACAGCACTTCCGGAGCGAACTCCCGTTGAAGATGCGTCTCCCAGACCACACCAAAGACGCCGAAGACTGCCCCACCCACAAATGCGGAGGCCGAGGCAAGTACCAGCGAGTGCGACCATGCCAGTACGAAGAACAGCGGACTCACCAATAACGACAGCGCGACCACCCCACGAAGTGGAAACTTCCACTGCACTGCCATCCCGCGCCATGCGCCAATAATGGAACCAAGCCCCATCGAGCCCAACACCACGCCCCAACCAGGAGCACCTCCAAGACCGTCGGCGGCCAGCGCTGGTCCGACTACGACGACCGGTCCAAACGCAAGCAAGTGCAGCACCGAGAAGCCACCGATGATCTTCCAACACCACTCCCGCGCTCTCAGCTCGCGCCAACCCTCGCGGAATTCGACAAGTACCGACCGATCAGAAGCGGAATCTCTCCGTTGTCGCGCACCGGTAGGGAGCCGACGCAACGATGCCAAACTGAGAAGCACGCCCGCGGCACAGACAAGCGCACCCATGGTCGGATCGAAAAATCCGACCACTACACCTGCGATCGAGGGTCCAACGGCCTGCCCAACCGACTCCACCATCCCTCGCCAACCATTGACGCGCTGAAGGTCACCGGCACTCACCGTGTCCGCCACGAGGCCAGTGGCGGTCGGGAAGAAAAAGCCTGCCCCGACTCCCCAAAGCCCTGCAAAGACCAGGGCAGGCGCTAACGACCACGAAAAGAGACTGAGGTAAATCGCGAATCCAACCATGGAACCGAGCCGCAGCATCGACGCCATTATCGCAACCCGGCGTCTACCCAACCGGTCCGCAGCGACACCCCCAACCAGTAAGAACACGACCATCATCGCATCGCTCGCAGCGAGCAAGAATCCAATGTTCTCCGAGCTTGCACCCTTGGACATGGCGGCAAAGCTCAACACTACAGGAGCGGCGGCATCGGCAAGAATTGAAGTACCCAGTGCGGAGAGAAGCCACCGCGGGGCATTGGCGGACATGAACAAAATCCTTTAGTAACGAAAACGAAGCTGTGAGTTGTGCCGAAAGGCAGTAACGGAGTGACGAACGAAAGACGGAGCTAAGCGTCGCTCGTGCAGCGGCGGACGGTTGTGATGAGGTACAGTCCAATAGACTCCATCGCGCTCATCACTCACCTCCTCTACGTCTGCCCGACCACTCTATGCGCACAAACGCGCATTTCCTGCAACATCGTCATCCTTGACCCTATTCCTGGCCCCCGACTAACCAAGATCGAAGGGTCCGAATCGGTCCTCAGGATTGATCTCTTCGAGCTCTTGCCCCTTCGTCTCAGGGAAGATCCACCACACCACCAACGCAAGCAGTATCGGTCCAATCGCCAAGAGCCCGATCGCTGGACCATACCTACCTGTTCGAAGATGCACAATACCCACGATCACGAGTCCGACGACCGAACCCACTCGACCAAGTAGGGTCGCGACGATATTCGCGCTGGATCGGAGCTTGGTCGGAAAGAGCTCTGGCCCATACACTGAGATCGCTGGTGCGCCGAAGGTTCCCGCGATTCCCCCAAGTATTGCCAAGCCGATCATCAGTGGACCCGACGTGAAGAACAATGCGCCAAGAAGGAGTCCACCGCACAACAGTCCAATGCCTGCGATGCCCCTCCGACCGCGTGTCTCAGCCATTCGACTTCCCGCTACGACTCCAATTCCTGCAGGAATGTTGGTAAAGATCGTGTAGAGCGAGATCGCCAACGGACTGAAATGGCGGTCGAAACGGAGAAATTGGTTTCGAAACTGCGACGCGGGAATGAAGAACAGATTGATCAGTGCCGCAGCAACTCCCACCAGCACGAGGCGACGCCTCAGGTCAGGCCGTGCGAGCTCCCGAAACGGCAGCGGCTCGTGCTTCTTTAGATACCGCGGCGCCTCAGCAATACGCCCGAGCAGCGGTACAAACGCAAGGGAGAGTGCAGCTACCCCATACAGCACTCGCCACATCCACGGAGTAATGCCGAGCGTCGAAACGAAGACCGCGCACAGGCCCGCCCCAAGCGCTGTAGGAATGAGAAGGAATCCGAGAGCCCACGCCCGAGCCTCCCGCTCTACCGACTCAGCCACCATGACGAGTACTAGCAAAGCGACCGTGGTTGCGCAGGCCTTCGCCAGGACCTGCGTAGCCCCAAAGCTCGCAGGCTCCGGGGCGAGCGATGAGCCCACCGTGAATACGACCATCGCGACAACGGACCATCGGAGTACCTTGGTACGACCGATTGCGTCGGCCGCACGAGCAAGGGGAATTGCCGCGACGACATCGAATCGAGAGGCGGCGAGTATCACCGACTGGACGAACGAAGATGCTCCGAGATCCGGACCAACATATGCGAGCGTCTGTCCAAGGAGAGTGGCACAGTATGCAGCGAGCAGCGTGAGCCAGAACGTAGCTCCGAGAGTCCACCAGGAGGAACTCGACAAGGGGGTAGGGGGCAATAATTGATGGAGCGAACTCGAAGGTCGGCGAAGCAGTCGGCGGTAAAGCGGCGCAATCGCCCACGTAAGACCCGGGACGTGCAGTCGAAATACAATCTCATCGCTCGTGGAATCGCGTTCGCGACGCTCGTACTCGAGGAACGGACCATGCAGCATCGAGAATCCCGCCTCTGAACGCTCCGCCTCTTCGAGCAGCTGGTTAGCTATCGGCGCGCTCCATCGAGGAAGCGTCACCTTGCTAACGACTCCTACTCCTTCATGCGCACTCGACACCTGAACACGATACTCGTGTTCAGCTGCTACGAGGTGCTGCGAGACGAGACGCGCTGTCCTTTCTGTCTGCGCAGACCAACCTCCAACGCAAGGTCGT
>JBMFXL010000109.1:0-5852 GCA_049964275.1 Acidimicrobiales bacterium
CGAGCCGAACTGCATAGTGTAACTGGCTCGACCCTGCGTACGCGACCGAAGGTCCGTTGCATACCCAAACATCTCCGACAGCGGCACCTGTGCACGAATCACCTGATTATTGCCGACCTGGTCCATACCCTCGACGCGTCCTCGACGTGACGAGAGGTCTCCGATGACGTCTCCCATGTAATCCTCGGGAGTCACCACTTCGACCGCCATGATCGGCTCAAGCAACACGGGGCTCGCCAACCTTGCAGCCTTCTTGACCGCCATCGAACCCGCGATCTTGAAGGCCATTTCCGAGGAGTCCACTTCGTGGTAGGACCCGAACGTCAAGGTCGCGCGAACGTCCACGGTCGGATAACCCGCAAGCACACCAGCCTGGAGTGCTTCTTGGATACCCGAGTCGACCGCAGGAATGTACTCTCTCGGAATGACGCCACCGCTGATCTTGTCGACGAACTCATAGCCGCCACCAGGACCCGTTGGCTCAAGATCAATGACGACGTGACCGTACTGTCCTCGTCCACCGGACTGTCGAACGTAGCGCTCTTCAACCTTCGTTACCGTCTTACGAATCGTCTCACGATAGGCGACCTGGGGCTTACCGACGTTTGCCTCCACCTTGAACTCGCGGAGCATACGATCCACAAGCACCTCAAGATGAAGTTCACCCATTCCGGAGATCACGGTCTGACCGGTCTCCTCGTCCGTGCGGACACGGAAGGTCGGATCCTCTTCGGAGAGCGCATACAGCGCGCGGCCCATCTTGTCCTGATCGGCCTTGGTCTTCGGCTCCACCGCCACATGGATCACTGGCTCGGGGAACTCGAGAGCCTCGAGCACGATTGGTTGATCTGTGGCACACAGGGTGTCACCAGTGGTCGTGTTCTTCAAACCGACAGCGGCAACGATGTCGCCGGCATAAATCGTGTCGATGTCCTCGCGTGAGTTGGCATGCATCAACAGCAGTCGTCCAAGGCGCTCTTTCTTGTCCTTGGTCGAGTTCAAGATGGTCGCGCCCTTCTCGAGCGAGCCAGAGTACACCCGGAAATAGGTGAGCTTGCCAACGAACGGGTCGGTCATAATCTTGAAGGCCAACGCCGAGAACGGCTCCTTATCGTCAGGCTTTCGCGAGATCACCTCTTGCCCATTAAGCGTGGTTCCCTCGGTCGGCGGAATGTCCATCGGAGACGGAAGGAAATCGACGACCGCATCGAGCATGGGCTGGACGCCCTTGTTCTTGAAGGCCGAACCACACAGCGTCGGAACGACGGCACCAGAAATCGTCGCCTTACGAAGTGCTCGACGCAAGAATTCTGCCGTAATCGGCTCCTCGGCGATATAGCGCTCCATCAACTCGTCGTCGTAGTTCGAGAGCACATCGATGAGTTCCTGATGCGCCGCGGCAGCAGCATCTTGAAGATGGGCCGGGATCTCGACCACCGTGAACTGCTCGCCGAGTCCATCCTCCCAAACTTTGGCATTCATCTCGACGACGTCGACGATGCCCGCGAAATCACCCTCAGCCCCGATGGGGAGCTGTATTACCGCCGGGGTAGCATCAAGTCGATCCTTGATCATCTCTACGCAGCGCTCGAAATTCGCGCCGACCCGGTCCATCTTGTTGATGAAGCACATTCGAGGCACGTTGTACTTGTTCGCTTGCCGCCACACCGTCTCCGTCTGGGGTTCTACACCCGCAACCGCATCGAAGACCGCAACCGCGCCGTCAAGGACGCGCAGGGAACGCTCCACCTCTACGGTGAAGTCCACGTGGCCCGGGGTATCGATGATGTTGATTCGGTTGTCCCGCCAGAAGCATGTCGTCGCGGCCGAGGTGATCGTGATACCACGCTCCTGCTCCTGCGCCATCCAGTCCATGGTGGCCGCACCTTCATGCACCTCACCGATCTTGTAGCTCTTGCCGGTGTAGTACAGAATCCGCTCAGTCGTCGTGGTTTTCCCGGCGTCGATGTGGGCCATGATGCCGATGTTTCGTGTGCGCTCGAGGGGGTACTCCCGCTTCGTGGCCATACTTGTCAATCCTTACTCGTGCGTGCGTCGCAAACGATACTTCAATCCAACACCAATACAACGTGGTAGCCGGAAGATTCTTCCGGCTACCACGTGAACTTCAAATTTCCTCGAACTACCAGCGGTAGTGTGCGAACGCCCTGTTCGACTCGGCCATCTTGTGAAGGTCTTCTTTGCGCTTCACCGATGCGCCGATACCCGAAGAGGCATCGAGAATCTCGTTGGCGAGTCGAAGGATCATCGTCCGCTCGCGGCGTGCCCTCGAGTAGCTCACGAGCCAACGGATCGAAAGCGTCGTGCCACGACGATTCTTCACGTCAACCGGGACCTGATAGGTTGCTCCACCTACGCGACGAGATCGTACCTCGAGCTCCGGCTTGGTATTTTCTACCGCACGCTTAAGGACTACGAGCGGATCATTACCCGTGCGCTCACGGATCTCGTCCATTGCACCGTAGACGATGTGCTGAGCAAGCGTCTTCTTCCCACGACTCAAAATCTTGTTGATCACCTGAGTCACAAGTACTGAATGGTAGATCGGGTCTGGAGCGAGTTCACGACGCTCTGCTGGGCCCTTGCGAGGCATCCTACTTCTCCCTCTTCGCGCCGTAGCGGCTACGTGCTTGCTTACGATTCTTCACACCCGCGGTATCAAGGGTTCCGCGAATAATCTTGTAGCGGACACCAGGAAGATCCTTCACGCGACCTCCTCGCACCAACACGATGGAGTGCTCCTGGAGGTTATGACCTACGCCGGGGATATACGCCGTGACCTCGACACCAGACGAAAGACGAACACGAGCTACCTTTCGAAGCGCAGAGTTCGGCTTCTTCGGTGTGGTCGTGTACACCCTCGTGCAGACGCCGCGGCGTTGCGGAGACCCCTTGAGTGCCGGGGTCTTCGACTTCGTTCTCTTTGACTCACGTCCCTTGCGCACCAACTGAGCAATCGTGGGCACAGCAATCCTCTCACAACTTCACGCTGCCGACCCTGGACTCTCCTGGCGGCAAACCGACATTACATACTATGGGTCGTTCATGTGGAACCCACCACCTCTAGGGACTTTTTCGAATGGCCCGGGGCACGCATACGTACCCCGGGGTCATCGAACCCTACGACTCCTCGGCGACTCCGTCACCATCGAACTCATCGGCGACCTCCGAGGACACGAACTCCTCCGCCACGTTCGGGTCATACGAGAAACCCGATGCCTCGCCCTCGGATCCGTAGAATCCGAAGTCGTCGTAGTCCTGGGAGCTCCAGAATGCCAATGGTTTGGCGTCGGGAGCAGACACTCGGAACGAACGGTATGACTCCATACCGGTTCCCGCCGGGATCAGCTTGCCGATGATGATGTTCTCCTTGAGTCCAAGAAGGCCATCCGATCTTCCTTCGATCGCTGCTTCCGTCAGTACTCGGGTCGTCTCCTGGAACGATGCCGCGGACAGCCACGACTCCGTCGCAAGCGACGCCTTGGTAATACCCATGAGTTCAGGTCGACCTTCAGCAACACGCTTGTTCTGCGTCTTGAGTTCGCGGTTCACTTCGGCATAGCGACGCGAGTCCACTCGCTCGCCTGGCAAGAACGGCGAATCGCCAGGCTCCGCCACCGTGACTCGGCGAAGCATCTGCCGGACGATCAGCTCAATATGCTTGTCGTGGATCGAAACGCCCTGGTCGCGATAGACCTTCTGGACCTCCTCGACAAGATACTGCTGCGTCTCGCGTACGCCCTTGATCTCGAGTAGCTGCTTGGGATCCTTCGGGCCTTCGACGAGTGCGTCACCCGCTTCGACCTCTTGGCCATCAACGACCTCAAGGTGCGCTCGCGGACCGAGCACGTACTTCTCCTCCGAGCCATCATCGCCGACGATCGTCACCGTACGATCAGACTCGCCCTCTTCGACACGGATCACGCCCGCGCCGTGAGAGAGTATCGCCGCGCCCTTCGGCGTACGAGCTTCGAAGAGTTCAACCACGCGCGGAAGGCCATGGGTAATGTCCTCACCAGCAATACCTCCTTGGTGGAAGGTACGCATAGTCAGCTGAGTACCAGGCTCGCCAATCGACTGTGCAGCGACCACTCCAATCGCTTCACCAAGTTCGATCAGGCCGACGCCGGCGAGGCTCTGCCCATAACACATGGCACAGACTCCGTGCTCGGTGTCACAGGTCAACACCGAACGAACACGGATACGATCGACCGTGGGGTCTTCACGAAGCACGGCCACCAGTTCATCAGTAAGAAGTGTGCCTGCCACCATCTCGGTACCATCAGCGAGCGACACTCCCTCAGAGAGCACTCGGCCATAGGCGCGAGTCTCAAGGTAGTAGCGCTTGCCGGGCTCGTCGGGGAGCACGTCTTCGATCCAGATTCCTCGACTGGTTGCGCAATCGATCTCTCGCACGATCATCTCTTGGGACACGTCGACAAGTCGCCGCGTGAGATACCCAGAGTCAGCGGTGCGCAACGCGGTGTCTGCGAGACCCTTTCGAGCACCGTGAGTAGAGATGAAGTACTCGAGCACCGAAAGACCTTCACGGAACGAAGACACGATCGGACGAGGAATCATTTCACCTCGTGGGTTCGATACGAGCCCCTTCATGCCGGAGATCTGTCGGATCTGCTGCGCGTTTCCACGCGCACCGGAGTCGACCATCATGTTGAGCGGGTTGAAAGGCACTGCTCCGAGCATTTGGTCCATCGCGCGACCCACTTCGGAGTTCGCAGAGGTCCAAATCTCAATCTCCTTCTGCTTCCGCTCATCATCGGTGATGATTCCGCGCTTGAACTGTTGCTCGGCTTTTTCTGCCTCACGCTCGTGCCGGGCGAGAATCTCGGTCTTCTCCGTCGGCGTACCGACGTCATCGATCGAGATCGTCAACCCAGACTGCGAAGCAAAGCGGAATCCAAGCGCTTTGATCTTGTCCAAGGACTCCTGTGCAACGCTCTTCGGGTAGTTGTTCGCAATCTCCTCGACGATGGCCCCAATAGGAACCGCCTTCTTACCGATCAGCTCATTCACGAAACGGAACGACTTCGGAAGTGCTTCATTGAAGAAGATACGTCCAACGGTGGTATCGATCTCTTCAAAGGTGGGCACACCCTCTTCGTCGACTCCCGTCGCTCGGCGGAACTTCACCTTCGTATGAAGGGTCACCTCACCTGAGTCATAGGCCATCTCCACTTCATAGAGATGGCGGAAGGTCCGGCCCTCACCAGGCTCACCGTCGGTCGCCAGCGTCAGGTAGTAGATACCGAACACCATGTCCTGAGTAGGCACAGTGATCGGACGACCGGTCGCAGGCGAGAGGATGTTGTTTGCCGACAACATCAGCACACGGGCTTCCGCCTGAGCCTCAGGCGACAGAGGAAGATGGACTGCCATCTGGTCACCATCGAAGTCTGCGTTGAACGCGGTGCAGACGAGCGGATGGATCTGGATTGCCTTACCCTCGATGAGTACCGGTTCGAAGGCCTGGATGCCGAGTCGGTGAAGCGTAGGCGCACGGTTAAGAAGGACCGGATGCTCCTTGATGACGGAGTCCAGCACCTCCCAAACCTGTGGACGACGACGCTCGACCATACGCTTGGCCGACTTGATATTCTGAGCGAACTCCAGATCGACGAGGCGCTTCATCACGAAAGGCTTGAACAGTTCAAGGGCCATCTGCTTCGGAAGTCCGCACTGATGCAACTTGAGCGTCGGCCCAACGACGATCACCGAGCGACCGGAGTAGTCCACACGCTTACCAAGAAGGTTCTGGCGGAAACGACCCTGCTTGCCCTTGAGCATGTCCGAGAGGCTCTTCAGCGGACGGT
>JBMFXL010000110.1:0-5790 GCA_049964275.1 Acidimicrobiales bacterium
GACGCTCAAGGCCGTCTCCGACCTGAATCTGACCGTCTATCGCGGCGAAACGCTCGGAATCGTGGGTGAGTCCGGTTGCGGCAAGACCACGACCGGCTCGATGATGGTGGCACTCGAGCACCCGACGGCTGGTTCGATCGAGTTCGAGGGGCAGGACATTACCGGTCTCAAGGGCGCAGAACTGCGTGCACGCCATCGTGACATGCAGCTCATGTTCCAGGATCCTTACGCCTCGCTTGATCCGCGCATGCGTGTTGAGACCATCATTCGCGAACCACTTGACATCAACGAAGTGGGCACGAAGGAGGAGCGTCATGACCGAGTGGTCGAACTCCTCTCGGAGGTCGGACTTTCCGAGCGGGCGCTCGAGCGCTATCCGCACGAGTTCTCCGGTGGTCAGCGTCAGCGTATCGGTCTTGCCAGGGCGCTCGCTCTGAATCCGAAGTTGATCGTGGCTGATGAGCCCGTATCAGCACTTGACGTGTCCATTCGCTCTCAGGTGCTGAACTTGATGCGCGATCTTCAGGACCGACACGACCTGACCTACGTGGTCATCTCGCACGACCTCTCCGTGGTTCGCTATCTTGCGGATCGTATCGCGGTCATGTACCTCGGCAAGCTCGTAGAGATCGGTAATAGTAAGGACGTCTACGAGAATCCTGTCCATCCCTACACTGCCGGCCTACTCTCGGCGGTTCCGATCCCTCGTCCCCAGGTCGAGCGTCGGAAGAAGCGTCTCGTGGTCTCGGGAGAGCTTCCCTCTGCAGTGAACCCGCCCTCGGGATGTCGGTTCCGTACCCGATGCCCCTACGCACAGGAGATCTGTGCGATTGAGGAGCCTCCGGTGCGAAGCTTCGGCGGCGTGCACGAAGCGGCATGTCACTTCCCGCTCGCATCTGGCGCACCGACAGAGGGTGAATTCGTCGGCGTGTGAGCCGGGTGAAAGCGATCTATGACGTTCTCGTCGTCACCTGAGCAGGGATCACACCTGTCGCAGGTGACGAAGCTCGTCGAGCGCGCTGATCGTCTTCAGCGACGCGTGACACCCTTAGGTTTCCTCTGGGGGGTCTTCAAGAAGGCAAGTGATGATCGCGTCGGCTCACTTGCCGCTCTCTTTGCCTACTACGCCCTCTTTGCGATCTTCCCCCTGCTGCTCGTACTCGTTGCGGTGCTTGGAGTCGTACTAAGCGGTGATCCCGCGTTGCGAGGTCAGATCGTCAACTCTGCGCTTGGTAACTTTCCGATCATTGGGGAGCAGCTCCGTAAGAACGTCCACTCCCTTGCCGGCACCGGTGTGGGCTTGAGCGTCAGCACCCTAGTGATCCTTTTTGGTGCGAGGGGGCTCGCGAGTGCGGCACAACGTGCGTTGAACGATCTCTACTACGTGCCCAAATCCCGGCGGGCCGGTTTTCCGATCGTGCTCGGGATCTATGTGCTCTGGACGGTGGTGGTTGGGGTAGGTACCACGCTTTCGACTGCGGTACTCGGTGCGACCGGGATCTTCGGATTTGGCTCGTACCCGATTGCACTCGTCCTCGACCTCGTGGTCTTCCTTGGGGCTCATCGGCTTCTCGTCGGCAAGGCGGTGTCGTTTCGAGACCTATGGCTTGGAGCGATACTCGGTGGCGTCGGTTGGGAGATCCTGCAGATCTTCGGATCCCTCATCATCAGAAGCCGGCTTGCGCACGCCAGCCCGGTCTACGGCTTCTTCGGGATTGTGATCGGTCTGCTGGCGTGGGTCTATCTTGCCGCCTACATCACTTTGTTGGGTGTCGAGGTAGACCTCGTGTGGCGTCGGCAACTGTGGCCGCGCGCGCTGGCTGGACCCGACGAAACCGACGCCTCCCGCCGTCTGTATCAGATGCAACGTCGCATGCTCGAAGATGACCTCGAGGGCACGAACAACTAGGTCGTTGCTCTGGTGGGTGTATCCGGCGGTGGGGGGCGGGCCTAGGGCCTGAGTGGATGGGGCTGCTCCGACCACTCTTGAACGATCGAGGCACCATTGGCTACGACAATGACGGTCGGATCAGACCCGTCTCATAAGCGACGACGACGAGCTGTGCGCGGTCTCGGACCCTGAGCTTCGTCATCACATGACTGACGTGGGTCTTCACCGTGAGCGGACTGAGATAGAGCTTCTCGGCGATCTCGCTGTTGTTCAGCCCCGCACCCACGTGCACAAGAACATCCCGCTCTCGGTCGCTCAGGATGTCGAGCGTCGAGAGATTGGTGGACAATGGGCTTGCTCGCTGGGCGATCGTGGCGATCAGGGATCTCGTTACGCTCGGGGAGAGCAGCGCGTCGCCTTGATGAACCACGCGGACGGCGTTGATGAGTTCGTTCGGCTCGCAGTCCTTGACAAGAAATCCGCTGGCGCCACTGCGCAGTGCCTCAAGGATGTATTCGTCCTCAGCGAATGTCGTGAGCATGATGAGCTTCGTTGTGGCAAACGATGGATTGTCGGTGATGACCTTCGTCGCCGCGAGACCATCCATAACCGGCATTCGGATGTCCATTAGGACCACATCGATGGGTTCCCGCCGTAATACCTCGATAGCGGCACTCCCGTCCGCCGCCTCGGCCACTATGCGGATGTCCTCTGATGATTCGAGCAACACCCTGAGGCCCGCGCGCACGAGCGCCTGATCATCCACTAGCAGGACACGAATCATTGGCATTCCCTCTCAGCGGCGGTGTCGTGGTCGGTTATCTCGCGCTCGGCGACTCGCTCCGAGTGTTCTTCGGTTGGAACGGGAGGAAGGGGGAGCACGACTCGCAGATGAAATCCGCCGCCTTGAATGGGTTGGGCGGAGAACTGACCGGCGAGTGAGCGCACGCGCTCCTCCATCCCGATGAGTCCTGTTCCGGTGCCGCCTTGGTGGGTTGAGCGGGTGGTTCTACTCGTGTTGCGTATGTCGATGGTGAGGGAGTCAGGACAGTAGGAGAGTGCGGCGGTCGTGGTCGGTTGTGTTGCGTGTCGGGCCACATTGGTGAGGGCTTCCTGGACGATGCGAAAACTCGCCAATGCGACCGCTGTCGGTAGCGCGCGTCGAGTGCCGACGACCTCGAGGGTCGTTGCGATCCCCGCCGTGTTCCAGTCAGTGATGAGGCGCTGGATTGCATCGAAGTCGGGGACTACTTCGTGGAGGGACTCCTCTTCGTTCTGCGGTCGCATGACCGAGAGGATGGAGCGCAGCTCACCGAGGCCGGTTTTGCTCGCTGAGCGGATCTCTGAGACCGCGTTCGAGGCGGCGCCTGGATCATGGTCCATCAAGAGCAGCGCGGCGCTCGCCTGGATGTTGATCAGAGCCATGGTATGCGCAACGACGTCATGGAGTTCTCGGGCAATGCGCATTCGCTCTCGGTCGATTATGAGATGCACCTCTTCAGCGCGTGCACGTTCGGACTCGAGCCGTCGTCCGATCGCCTCACGTTGGGCAAGCCTTCGTGCGGAGACCACGCTTCCGAACGCGGCCGCTGCGGCGATCTCGGGCCAAAGTGTGAGTCCAGGACCCCCGAACCAACCAAACGGTCCCATCGCTCCATTGACCACCCAGAGCGCAGCTGCTCCGGCGAACGAGCTCCACGCGACTATTCGAAGCGAATGGTGCTGCGCGAACCAGAAGAGCGATACGAGTAGTGGGACGAGGATCGCGCCACTGAGTTGGCCGAGTGCTGCCCAACTGAGAGCAGCAAGCACGGTGGCGAAGAAGACGACCTCGGTGCGTGTGCGCATAAGGCCGAGCGAGAGTGCGCCGAGCAATGGGATGGCAAACGCGACGAGCGGTGGGTGAAAGGTGAGGTGAAGCCCAGCGTAGTGGTGACGCGGGTAGGACTCCACGTATGCTCCGATGACTGTCAGGAGGGCGACGATCCCGACTCCGAGAGGGAAGCTCCAAGGCTTGTCGTTCCAGAGGCGTCGCCATTTCTCCATCGACATCCAGCGTAACGGGCGGTGGTTCGGTGATTCTCCTCCGGTGGTTGCGCGGTCGGCTACTCCTTTGGGAGTAGTGCACCACCTCTCCAAAGAGGGTTCAGATCTCATCGTAGGGGTCATGTCGGGTGAGAGGCGGTTCCCGTAGGTTGCTTGGTGGCAGTGCAATGCAGAGCGCATGCAGCTAAAGGAGAAGCATTCGATGACGACTACGACGATGACGGGTACCGTCCCCCACCGCAACACCCTCAAGATTCGCCTCTTCGCCGTGCACAACGCGGTGCTTGCGGCGATCGTGGCGTGGGTGGTCGAAGTTCACCTACTTGGTATCTCCCTCGTGACCCAGTTTGGTTCATCAGCTCCAAGAACGCTCCCACTCGTCCAGATCATCGCGGTGAGCGGTGCTGTCTCGTTAGCAGGGTGGGCAGTGCTTTCATTCATTGAGCGCAGGTCGGGCCGAGCCGCCGTTTCGTGGACGGTGTTGGCTGTTGCGGTGGTGTTCGCTTCGCTTGCCCTACCGATTGCTGCCGCTGTGTCGGTCGCTTCGATGGTCGCTCTCATTGTGATGCACATCGCGGTCGCAGCGTCGTATGTCCCCTTCATGTATCGGTCGGCGCTCCGAGCGGAGTAGGGGTGCGGGTGGGCCCTCCGGCGCGAGAAGGTGTCCCAAGGTATCTGGGACACCTTCTCGTTGTGTTTTGGCATGTTGTCGGTGGGTTTTCGCCCGGGCAGAGGAGGAGGCCGATATGGCGTAGACCGGGTACTTCCGATCGACGGGCCGTGCAGAAGCCCAATGCGTGTGGGGAGTGCTGTGTAAAGATCGTGCTTGGGAGGGGGCTGTTCTGTGAGGCGGGACGGATGCAGACGCGGGATTGATACTCCTGCGATGTGCCATGGACTGCTCCCATCGGAGATTGAGATCGGTGATCTCGAAGAGAAGATGCCTCGCGGTGAGATGGGGCGGTAGACGACGGTCGGTGTGATGGCACGGCCAGAAGGTCGAGTTGGAGGGCCACCTAGTCCAAAAAGAACTCGACGCCTCGGTGGAATTCCGAGGCGTCGAGTTTAGGTGTGCAATGCCGGAGGCGATTGCCATGCGGACTACCGCTTCTGGAGTCGGACCTCAAGAGAGTCGCGCAGTGCGTCGCCGATGAAGTTGAACGCGATGACCGTGATCATGATGGCGATTCCCGCGGGGAAGATCTGCCACCAGTAGCCGTCATAGATGTAGTTCACACCGTTCGACAACATCTCGCCCCAGCTCGCGGCCGGAGGTGGAAGACCAAGTCCGAGGTAGCTCAAGGTCGCGAGAACCGCGATGGCATCCGCAATCTGGAAGGTTGCATTCACCACAATGGTTCCGACGGTGTTCGGGATGATATGCCGCAACACGATCCTCCTGGTCCCACCACCCATCACTCGAACCGCCTTGACGTACTCCCTCACACGGAGCGAGAGGGCTTCACCTCGCACGAGTCGTGATGGGGACAGCCACGAAATGAACGACAGGATGATAATCAGTAGCTCGAGGTTCGGACGGAACGCAGCCGCGAGGAAGATGAGGAGGAACAGTGAAGGGATGGACAAGAAGGTGTCCACGATGCGCATCATGACAGCATCGACGACACCTCCGAGGTATCCAGCGATCGCACCCCAGATCACGCCGAAGACGGTTGCAATGACCGCAACGGCGAGGCCGATCTCGATGGAACTCTGTCCACCAACCATAAGTCGTCCGAGGATGTCACGTCCGTTCTCATCCGTTCCAAGGGGGTGACCCTTGCCTGGCGCCAGGTTGATGGCGTAGGAGGTCTGCACCTGGTTGGTGTGGTAGAGGAGCGGTCCGATGAAGC
>JBMFXL010000111.1:0-5761 GCA_049964275.1 Acidimicrobiales bacterium
TCCTGCATCACGTGCGATTGCCGAGATCAAGGCAGCAACGGTCGACTTACCGACCCCTCCTTTGCCGGTTACGAAGATGACGCTTGCGTCACCGACAATCTCGGCCAGGAGAATTCGTGCCCGGTCTTGATGCATATGGAGATGCTAACGGCAGGATCAGGAGATCGATAGAAGAGCACCTCTAGGGATATGAATTGCCTCTTGTGCCAACGAGACGAAGGGAATAACGTTGGCTGAGATCGGTAGCGGTGCTGGCGCGACGTGGCGACAGGCATTTTCGACAGGTTGTGGGGGCAAGGAGTGTCGAACAAGAGCAGAATCGAAGTCGCCAAAAAGAGCGAAACGTGGCGTGAGAGTGCGGCCTGCAAGGGTCAGTTTGGACATCTGTTTTATCCAAGTCAGTCGGGCGAACGAGAAAGCAGGCATGACAAGAGGATTCGTGAACAGCAAGCGAAGCGAATCTGTGCGCGGTGTCCTGTGACTGATGATTGCTTGGCATGGGCACTTCGCAATCATGAGCTTACGGGTGTCTGGGGTGGCACCACAGAGGTCGAGCGTCGCACGATGATACGTGAAGGGCAGGCGCCCGAAGCCTCATAACGACTGGTTGCCTGGCTGGTTCTCGAGCCTCTCGATCCCTTGAACAATAATCTCCAGGCCAAGTGCGAATCGATCGGTATTGTCCGTTCTTGAGAGCCCCTTGATAACCCGGTGGACGGTTGGGTAGCGTTGGCGGTCGAGTCGTTCCAAGAAGGTGAAGAACACTTCCACCCCTCCGTCTGCGAGTGTCGGATCCGACGAAAACTTCTTGAGCTGCTCTTCGTAGACAGTGACCCCGACATATTGCGCGAGCAGATCCCCTATGTAGAGCGCGAAATACGGCGAGAGCCCCTCCTCGAGAAGGCGTGCCAGCAACTCCTCAAGAAGGTTGGCGAAGTTGTTTCCGACGGGGATTCTGCCGAAGATGAGTTGCACCAGATCTCGGTGTTGGGAGAGTACGCGCTTCATCTCGAATGCTGTTGCGACGACGATCTCCTGCCAGCTCTCGCCGCGTATCACTTTGAGGTCGATCTCGCCGATCACCCGATCAACTAATAGCTGGTGAAGATGTTCCTTCGAACCCAAATGGAGATAAAGGGCTCCAGCAGTCACCGCGAGCTCACGGGCGAGATTACGCATCGTCAAGCCTTGGAGTCCTTGGTGATCGACGATGGCGAGAGCGACCTCGACGATCTTGTCCCGGTCGAGCGCACCCGGCTGTCGTGGGTTGTTCCTTGACGGTTCCTGCGTCATCTCGCCTGTTCGTAATAGACCTGATGGAAGATTCTAACAAGGCGACAGAGTTTGTCTGAACGGTGTTTAGTCTGAACAGTGTTCAGAGCGGCTACTCGCCGTGGCTCGGGAGGAGCTTATGTGACATCTGCGATTGTTGCTGAGAATCTTCGAAAGACCTTCAGAGGTGGAATTGTCGCACTTGACGGCTTGAGCTTTGAGGTGGCGGAGGGAACCGTCTTTGGTCTCCTCGGACCGAACGGTGCCGGCAAGACGACCGCCGTGCGCATACTTACCACGGTCACCGTGCCGGACTCTGGATCTGCGACCGTCCTCGGATTCGACGTCGTCCGAGATGCTGCGCTCATTCGCACAAACATTGGCCTGGCGGGTCAGTATGCGGCCGTAGACGAGAACCTTACTGGCGTCGAGAATTTGCGCATGATTGGGCAGCTGACAGGATTCACGAGGCAGGATGCGACCAAGCGTGCGATGGAGCTTCTTGAGGCTTTTGAACTCACCCCAGCTGCAAAACGCCCCGCGAAAACCTACTCAGGTGGCATGAGGAGGCGCTTGGACCTTGCTGCGGCGCTGGTCCATCGCCCACCGATGCTCTTTCTTGACGAGCCCACTACGGGTCTCGATCCCTATTCTCGGCAATCGCTCTGGCAAGTCATCGAGGAGCTTGTCTCGGAGGGCACGACCGTGTTGCTCACGACGCAATATCTCGAAGAAGCTGACCGACTGGCGGACTCGCTCGCGGTGGTGGATCACGGGAAGGTGATTGCGCGTGGAACCGCAGACGAACTCAAGGCAGGGCTGGGCACGACACTCATCGATCTCGAACTGGGGGATGCGATGTGGGCGGCGAAGACGATTGAAGTGCTTGAAAGTCGAAATTTGCGTGCGCACGTCGATGACACCAAGGTCGAGGTTCCTCTCGCGGAGGGCTCTCGGAGGCTTCGAGAGGTGTTGGAGATCCTCGATCAGGCTGGGATTGAACCAACTCGAGTAGGCGTGCGTGAGCCCAGTCTCGATGACGTGTTCCTCACGCTGACGGGGCATGGAAGCAGTACAAGCAATCAAGAGATGAAAGGTGAGGAAACACAATGACGACTCAGGTGTTGGTATCCGGTCGACCCCGTGCGGGTCTGCTCAATGGCGTCAAAGATGCAATTGTGCTCACGGAGCGGAGCCTCATTGCGTATGTTCGAATCCCAGAAGCCCTCTTTTTCTCCAGTGTGCAGCCGATCATGTTTGTGCTGCTTTTTCGGTACGTATTTGGAGGCGCGATCCATGTACCTGGAGGAGGTAGCTACGTCGATTACCTGATGCCGGGAATCTTCGTGCAAACCATGGCGTTCGGCGCGGTTGGAACCGCGATAGGGCTAGCAGAGGACCTCCAGAAAGGTGCGGTCGAACGGTTTCGATCCTTGCCGATGGCGCGATGGGCACTTCTCGCCGGTCGAACGAGTGGGGACTTCTGTCGGAACGTCCTCGTACTCATATTGATCACTGTGGTCGGCTTCCTCGTTGGATTTCGCGTACATGGAAGTGTTCTTGGCTTTCTGAGTGCAGACCTGATCTTGTTAGGGTTCGCGTACGCGCTCTCGTGGGGCTTTTCCGTCATAGGTCTCCTTGCGCCCAACTCCGAAACTGCCCAGGTGATGTCGTTCCCGATCTTGTTCCCGTTGACCTTTGCCTCATCTGCGTTCGTTCCTGTGCAATCGATGCCAGGATGGCTCCAAGCGTTCGCCAACAACCAGCCAATTTCCATCGTCGTGAATGCAGCAAGAGCGCTCATTGACGGAGGTCCGGCGTCGAGCTATGTCATCAAGGCGGTGATTTGGACGGTCGGACTGCTAGTGATCCTCGTGCCGCTCGCGGCGTCCCGATACCGCCGTACGGTGTGATGAGTAGTGATACGTGCTAGCGAGAGATGCTTGAGGACGTGCGCGCTCTTTGAGTTGGCGTGGGTTGTGCAACGTAGTCGTAGATCAGCACAAGGAAGTTTGCGAGCGTAATGATGTGTACCGAGGTGCACCAGAGGCAAATGACGCCGAGTGTGACGATCTCTGTGTAGATGAGGTAGAGCACGAAAAGTACGCCGAGTGATGCTACCGCGAGTCTCGGGAGATCAAATTTGGCGTCGCGCCAGGGCCATGGAAGCGCGAGTGCGACCGCTACGAGATAGAAACCGAGACCAAGTACGGCTACTGGTATGTGGAAGAAATAGGACTCCGGTGAAGTCGTGACCTTCTCACAGTTGATGATCGAGGTCGCCGGACAGGCCAAGGTTACCTTGGTGTTGAAGTGCGCGATTGTGAGATAGGTGGAGACACCTAAGCCCGCGATCGCTAGTACCAGATTGGCAACTCTGACCCATGCTCGCATCGATCAGCTTCCCAGCTGAGCCTCAAGCGACTTCACCACTGAGGTTGAGCAGGCGCTCGACGGCTGGTTGTTCGTCAACTTACAGATCGTCGCGATGAGCACATTGGTGGTTTGGTCGATCTCCTGCCCCACCGTTGAGGTCGGGAGCGAGAGGGATCCGGCGATCGTCTGCCAGCTGAGTCCAGCCAACGCCGAAGGTACGTAGCTTGCGCCGATTTGGAGATACTTGTTTCCAAAGTCGATGAACGGGATCGATCCTGCATTGGCCGTCGAGACATACGGAGCGTTGTCATACGTGCCGAACAGCTTTTGTTCCGCCTTGGTGGGAACCTGAAGCAAGGAGTAGCCGTTGAAGTTTTGCGCCGCCGACGTCTTGTTTCGCGTTGACCACTCCCTCGACACGAACGAGACATAGTTGCTGGTGTAGCTCGAGTGGTAGAAGGTGAAGGTAGGCGTATTGGGATATGCATCGGTCGACGATGAGCGCATCAGGTGCAAGTTGGTGAAGGTTCCGAACTTCGAAAGTGCTGAGACCATTGCCCATCGTTCTGCCGCACAAAATGGGCAGAACTCAGCACCGATGTAGAGGATCTCGGGCTTGCCGTTGCTCGTCAATGGCGTTGCGCTGCCTTGGACCGCTTGAGTAAGCGGAATTGCGCTTGACGTACCGGCCTGGACGAGTGCGGAGTTCGGTACGTTGGCCACAGCCTTGGCGACCGCGGCGGGGACCGGCTGATTGATACCGTTGGCAGACGAACTGCTCGACGAATTCGAGTTCACCTTGATAAGAATGAATCCTGTGATGATGGCGGCGATCACGATGACAGTGACCAGCACGACAAGGGGTCCTCGATTTGGACTCGTTGCCGAGGCCTGTCGTCCCCGCACCGGAGAGCCTTTCGAGCCCGATCTCCGTTTTGCCTGCGCATAGTTCGAACTCGGACGCGATTTCGATGATGCCACCCAGGTGCTCCTGTGTCTTATGGATTGCCGTACAGCTCACGACACGGACCTGCCGTGTCACCTGGAAGTTACGATAATCGCTTCGCATGACCGGGTGATCGTTCCCAGTCTCTGTCCAGCACTTTCCTACTCAGTCCACATCTCGTCCGCGTGCGTGTCGACGGAGAAGTGGGGAGGAGGGTAGGGTGTGCTCACCGTTCGACGAGGTACTGGGGGTGTTGGTGGTCCAGGCGGTCGATGCAGCGACGGTCATGATGATTTCGCGTCGCGATGACGGACAGCTTGAAGTATTGATGCAGCGGCGGAATGTCAACCTTGAGTTCGTCGGAGGCGCCTACGTCTTCCCCGGTGGCAAGGTCGACGACGCAGATCGCCTCGTGGTTTGGGAGTCCCTAGGGGATGGTCTCGATGATGCGAGGGCATCGACCATACTTGCCGTACCTTCTGGAGGCCTGGGTCTTTACGTTGCCGCATTGAGAGAGTCTTTCGAGGAGGCGGGAGTTCTTCTTGCCGCCTCAGGTGGAGAGACGCCTTACGGAAGAGCGGCGCTTGAGGAGTACCGGGGCCAGCTTCTCCGAAATGAGGTGGAGTTTGTCGATCTAATCAGATCGATGAATGTGCGGTTGGCATTCTCGAGATTGCACTATTTCGCTCATTGGATTACCCCAGAGGGTTCTCCAAGACGTTACGACACGCGTTTTTTCTTGGCGGAAGTTCCTCGGGATGCGGTCGGGATTCCTCAAGAACGCGAGGCAACGGAGTCGATCTGGATCAGGCCTGAAGAGGCGCTCGCACGATACCGGGAGAAGGAGTTCGAACTGATCTTGCCGACCGTCAAGAATCTCGAAGCACTCGCTCGCTTTCGCAGCTACGACGTTGCGATCGATTCCGTGCGGCGTGTCACCGAGGTTCCGACAATTCAGCCGAAGTTGGTTCGTGATTCTGAGGGAGTTCGCATCGTGCTGCCATTCGATCCGGAGTTCGACGAAGCAGAAGAGGCATTCTTGGGGAGTGATGAACGACTACCTCTTACTCCTCCGCCGCACGTCGAGTAGGGGACGCGGCGTGAACGGCACGGTGATGGACAGTTGACACGATTGCAGAGAATGGGGCTTTGATGATGTCGAGGATG
>JBMFXL010000112.1:0-5751 GCA_049964275.1 Acidimicrobiales bacterium
GGAGCCCGATGAGCTTTACCAGGTCGTCGTCCACACCGAAGGTTCTCGAAGCGTTGGTGTCGTCGTCGATGCGATACTCGACATCACCGAAGAGCGCGTCACGCTCGATCAGTACTCCGCACGTCTCGGCGTGCTCGGGTCTGCGGTTATTTCAGAGAAGGTGACGGAAGTAGTGGATCTTTCGATCGTTATTGGGGACTTCCTAGGCGAAGTGACCGGGATAGGAGTCTGAGGTGACCAAAGTTACGTCGAATTCGAATCAGTATTGCACGTTCTATCTGGGGGACCTCTTGCTCGGGATCTCGGTCGAAGGAGTGCAAGAGGTCATCAAAACGCAAGAGATGACCCCAGTTCCTCTTGCCGCGGAGGTGGTCACCGGACTTGTCAATCTCCGTGGTCAGATCGTGACTGCTCTCGATATGCGGAAGCGGTTCGAGCTAGAGGGTGATTTTCCAAAGCCACCGATGAACATCGTGATTTCAAAGGAGGACGGCGCGGTCTCACTTCTTGTCGACGAGATCGGCGATGTGGTCACGGTCGATCCTGAACGTTTCGAGGAGCCACCAGAGACGCTTGACGGGGCCTGCCGGGAGCTCGTCACCGGTGTCTTCAAGCTTGAAGACCAGCTTCTGCTCGTGCTCGATCTCGAAGCAGCATCGTATATTGAGGAGTTTGTCGGCTAACGACGCCGGCATCTTGGAACGGTTTAGGAAGTGAAATGAGCAAAGCGCTAGTCATCGATGATTCCTCCGCCACGCGAATGATTCTCGGAAAGATGCTCAAAGAGATTGGCTACGAAGTCGAGGCTGCGCAAGACGGGCGTGATGCACTCGACCGACTTGATGCCGGGTTCATGCCCGATGTGATGTTGGTGGACTGGAACATGCCGGTGATGAATGGTTATGAATTCGTCTGTGAAGTTCGCACCCGCGACGAGTATGCCGAGGTCCCCCTCATGATGGTTACCACTGAGACGGAGATGGATCGTGTGATGGCGGCACTCGAGGCCGGCGCGAACGAATACGTGATGAAGCCTTTCTCGAAGGATGTCATCTTCGACAAGCTTTGTCTCTTGGGCCTGGAGAACTCCTGATGGCGGAGCGGCGGATCAAGACCGTCGTCGTCGATGATTCCACCGCCGTCCGCTCGATGGTCACCGGCTGGGTGAAGAATGCACCTTCACTCGATCTGGTCGGTGAGGCGGCTGATGGTGAGAGTGCGCTACGAGTGTGTCGTATCTACAATCCCGACGTCGTGCTCCTCGACGTGGAGATGCCAGGCATGTCGGGCCTTGAGGTCCTCAAGCAACTGATGAAGTCCGACCCTACTCGGGTGGTCATCATGTTCTCCGCGTTGACGCGCGAAGGAGCCTCATCGACGATCGAAGCACTCGCATCGGGCGCGGCGGATTATTTGACCAAACCGTCGTCGATGGGTGGCGGCAGGGCAGGCCTTGACGAAACTCGCGAACAGCTGATCGAGAAGGCGACCGTACTCGGCGAACGCCGCCGACAGACACGGAGTACGCCTCGATTCGCGGCTCCCTCGTTCCTCGTTCCAGGCGCATCGAAGCCAGCTCCATCGGAGCATCCACGACCACGGCTCCAATCGATGGGAGTTCGAACACCAAGTGTGGAAGCATCTACTAGTCGTCCGCTACATCGGCCGGAGGTTCCGAAGAATCGGCCTGCCAAGGCTGGACGGGTCGAGGCAGTCGTGATCGCCTCGTCCACGGGTGGTCCCGCAGCGTTGACCGAGATCGTGCCCAAGCTCTCAAAATCGTTGCCGGTGCCGATCTTGCTGGTGCAGCACATGCCCGCATTGTTCACCGAGATGCTCGCAGAACGGCTCAACTTGAAGTCAGAGATCACGGTCAAGATCGCGGAGGACAATGAGGCGGTGCAACCGTCGACCCTGTATGTGGCCCCAGGTGGAATCCACCTTGAGGTGTTCCATGATTCGGGCCGAGTGTTGCGCTGCCGTCTCGTCGATGCCGCACCCGAACTCTCCTGCAAGCCCTCCGCCAACTACCTCTTCCGAAGTGCGTCCCGGTGTTTTGGGAGCAACCTGCTTGGAGTCGTCCTTACGGGCATGGGTCAGGACGGGTGCGCTGGCTCGGAGGAGCTGGTAAGTCATGGCGGATCGGTCATCGTCCAGGACGAGGCATCTTCCGTCGTATGGGGCATGCCGGGAGCCGTTACACATCTCGGAATCCAAGAAGGCGTGTACCCCTTGACTGATATCGCTGAAGAGATCAATCGGCGTGCGGGCGGTGCGTCGCGGGTTCGCCGCTCTGAGGCTGCTCGGCCCGAGGTCGGAGTTGCTTCGCTTCGGGAGGTGCCGAGATGACGTTGAGTGATTCGGATTTCGAGTTCCTCTCGAAGTACATCGTCGACAATGGCGCGATCGTGGTCTCCAAGGACAAGGAGTACCTCATCGAGAGTCGCCTCAGTCCCGTATGTCGCCGTCATGGACTCGCTGGAATTAGCGACCTCGTACAAAAGCTTCGGCTCGAACGATTTGGTCCGTTGGGCTCAGATGTCGTGGAAGCCATGACGACGAACGAGACCTACTTCTTTCGAGATGTCAAGCCGTTCGATGGCCTGAAGAAGGAAGTCCTTCCTGAGTTGATTGCGAGGAATGCGTCGTCGAAGACACTGCGGATCTGGTGTGCGGCCTCGTCATCAGGTCAGGAGCCGTACTCCATTGCCATGGTGATTCGCGATTCGTTCCCTCAACTTGCGTCGTGGAATGTGAAGATTGTTTGTACTGATCTTTCGAAAGCAATGGTTGCGCGAACCAGCGAAGGTATCTACTCCCAGCTCGAAGTCAACCGAGGGCTCCCCGCTCCGATGCTGATCAAATACTTCGAGAAGCGGGGCGATCAGTGGTACATCAAGCCTCAGCTTAAGGAGCTCGTCACCGCCAGTGAAATGAATTTGGCAAAGCCGTGGCCCAGCCTTGGGCGCTTCGATCTCGTGTTCATGCGTAACGTCCTCATCTACTTCGACGTACCGACCAAACAGCGAATCTTTGACTCGTTGGCGAAGGTGATGACCTCAGGTGCCTACCTGTTCCTCGGAGGAAGCGAATCGACGCTCGGCCTGCGGACCAACCTGATTCGCACGGCAGGCTCCGTTGCACACTACTACCGTGCTCCAGAGCTAGGCGGACTTAGAACCGCGGTGTGAGATCGTCTCAATCGAGGAACGCACCTCGACAGAGACTCACCGTTGCTGCTCTCGAACCTTTCGAGAGGCGCACCTAGGGGGTCGCCAGTTTCCCCAGTATTTGGTAAAGACTACGCCCAAGATGCCGATTCTTAATCAACGTCGATCGCACTTCGACGACCGTACGAAGGGGAAGCAATGAAGGTCCTAATCACGGATGATTCAAAGGCGATGCGCATGATCGTCATGCGGCACGTCCGTCAGGCGGGATTCGACGACGCAGAGTTCGTTGAAGCTGCGAACGGTCTTGAGGGCCTCGAAGCGGTTCGAAATGACGAACCCGATCTCATTCTCTGCGACTGGAACATGCCAGAGATGGATGGCCACAGCTTTCTCAAGGCGCTCCGTTCCGAGGGCTTCGATACGCCCTTCGGCTTCGTGACCTCGGAGAGTACGCCCGACATGGTGGCGCTCGCCCGCGGCTCGGGCGCGATGTTCCTGATTGCCAAGCCGTTCACCGTCGACATCTTTCGCGACACGCTTGCGGCTGCTGGGGTGGCGTAATGTCGTCGCCCGATGAGATCCATGCATGGTCGGAGGCTATGGTCGATTCGATCCAGGAGCTGTGCCAGTCAACCTGGGAGATCAACGCTGAACTGTCGCCTATACAGTCGGAGAAGTTCCCGAAAGGTACCCCAGGCTCCTACATAGCGCTGGTGGGCGACCTCTACAACTACGAATTCGGGGTGGCAGCGAGTTGGAGCGATTGTGAAATCCTCTCCAAGCGACTCCTGTTCATGGAAGAGGACGAAGAAATTGCCGAGGCAGAGGTCGCTGATGCCATGAATGAGATCGCCAACATTGTTGGTGGTGGGGTCAAGCGACGTATGTCCGATTATGACGCTGGACTCAAGTTAGGTCTCCCGACCTTCTTCGAGGGCCCGATCTGCCCAACCATCGAGCAAGAGTCCAGTTATGCACAGGTGTCGGTCGACGGGGTTGACGTGTTTCTTGTGGCGCTGAAACACAAGACCGCCGCTCACACGTCGTCGGCACCAGGAAGGTAGTTCTACGATGCCAGAGTCACTCAGTCTCAACCTTGCACGACCAGACGATCTCGAGGAGTTGCTCGAAGCACTTCTTGGCAAGAAGATCGAAGCCAAGCGTTACCCGCCTGGTCAGCTCGTCGATGGACAAGGTCTGGTTGCGACCTATCACGACGAGGGTGGCGTATTGCGCGCGGTGATCCGGAGTGATCGCCCAGTGGTCAATGGTTGTGGCGCTGCCCTCTCGATGATCCCCGTCGGCGCGGTGGAAGACGCGAACGACGAGAAGGAGATTCCGTCGAACATGTTCGACAACTACCGCGAAGTGCTCAACATCATGGCGTCACTCTTCAACGACAAACGCCAGCGCGCTGAACATGTCCGCCTGCGAGACGTATTCTTCACCGACGAGATTCCTGCCGAGGTCGAGGAGCTCCTCGCCCAGACCACCCATCGACTCGACGTGACGATCTCGGTTGGGGGAGGCTACGGCTCCGGAGGACTCGCGCTCGTCGCGCGGTAGGTATTCCGTGTCTCCATCGAACGTGAATGGCGTTGACTTCCCCCTCTTGGTGGCCATCTTCGAGGACGATCCCAAACGCGTCTCATCAAATCTTGCTCGACTTACCCCCACGCTTGGCGTTCGAGATCGTGCAGTAATCATTCGACATCGTGACAAGGGAGAGGCCACCCGGCTGCCACGTCCGACGAGTCGGGCTCCCCAGGTGTTCGACGGGCCCACCTTCGATTGCCTTCGTATCGCTTTGACCGATGAAGCGTTCGCGGCAGTAGTCGTGTGCTACGACACCATTGTCTTTCAAGGGCGTTGGATCGAAGGGGTGCGCTCTCAGCTCATCGCGCGAGGGGAAGGCGTCGTGGTCGCTCCGCGATCGACCTGCATCGACGGACCCCAGCGCGCGTTTGTCACCGAGGGTATGGACCTTTCGAAGAAGGACGCGTTTCGACGATTCAATGTGGAATGGGAGAGGAGTAGGCGGGATCTCTGGACATATGAGCCGTATGTCTCGAGTCGCATCTTCGCAGCTCGTCCGGGTGAGTTCCTGGCGGCGCTCGAGCAGGTCGAGGAGGCACGCACCCCGTCCGATCGGCTGCTCGCGCTGTATCGGGCACTCTCGCCCGAAAAGGACATCGTCGTTGCACATTCATCGATGATCCACGCAGAAGAGGTGATTCGACCCGTGGTCGAGGCATCGACTGCGACGTACCGCGGTTCGGAGCGACAGCCCCTCGTCTCCGCCTGCCTCATCGTCAAGGACGAAGAGGAGTTTCTTCCGACCTGTCTCGACGCCGTCTCGAGGTTCGTAGATGAGATCGTGATCGTCGACACCGGGAGTACCGATCGTACGGTCGAAATCGCGAAATCCTACGGGGCGAAGGTATTTGAAGATCCTTGGAGAAATGACTTCTCCTATTCGCGCAATGTCGCACTCGCACAATGTCGTGGTAAGTGGATCGTCTGGGTGGATGCGGACGAGATCCTCGAAGGAGATCCCGAAAGCTTTCGACGAATGCTG
>JBMFXL010000113.1:0-5697 GCA_049964275.1 Acidimicrobiales bacterium
GCATCGGGAAATCTCAATCCTGCGCGAACCGGTCCCTCCCTCTTTGAGCCGGTGCATGGGGCCGCGCACGACATCGTCGGCACCGGCAGGGCTAATCCCACCGCAGCGGTGCGCTCTGGGGCGATGCTGCTCCGCTTCGTGGGTGAGACCGATGCTGCATCACGGATGGAAAAGGCGCTCGAAGTACCGCCCCCGGCGGGTTTGAGCACCTCAGAAATAGGCGATTATTTCGCGGAAAGGGTTTGAAATGCCAATTACGGAAACCGACAAGATCTGGATGGATGGTCGCCTCGTCGACTGGAAGGACGCCAACGTCCACGTACTCTCTCATGGACTCCATTACGGCTCGGGCGTCTTCGAAGGTATTCGGGCCTACCCAACTGCGCAGGGCACCGCGATCTTCCGGCTCCAAGAGCATGTTGATCGTCTCTTCAAGTCGGCGAAGATGCTGATGATGGAGATCCCCTTCTCCAACGAGGAGATCTATGAGGCGATCAAGTCCGTCGTGCGGGAGAACCACTTGGACTCCTGTTATCTGCGACCCATCGCGTTCCTCGGCTACGGAGAGATGGGCCTAAATCCCTTGCTGTCGACGACCTCGGTCTCCATCGCTGCCTGGCCATGGGGTGCCTACCTTGGCGAGGACGGACTGGCGAACGGTATTCGCGTCAAGATCTCCTCATGGCAGCGCCACGACCCCAACGCGATGCCACCGGCAGTCAAGTGCACCGGGATGTACGTGAACTCGTCCCTCGCGAAGATCGAGGCGGTCAAGTCGGGTTACGACGAATGCATCCTCCTCTCACCTCAAGGGTATGTCTCTGAGTGCACGGGTGAGAACATCTTCATGGTTTCCAAGGGCGCACTCATCACCCCACCAATCACGGCAGGTGCGCTCGATGGAATCACGCGCGACTCGATCATGACGATCGCGCGCGATCTCGGCATTGAGGTGCGCGAGGCCAACATCTTGCGGTCCGACCTCTACCAGGCTGATGAGGTCTTCCTCACGGGCACGGCCGCCGAAGTCGTGCCGGTTGCGTCGGTCGACGATCGACTCGTAGGCGATGGAACCCCAGGTCCGGTCGGGAAACAGCTTCAGTCCCTCTACTTCGCGACGGTCAAGGGAGAGGTCGATCGCTATAAGGATTGGCTGGACTATGTCGGGTAGTCCGCTTCCGGACCTTCCCGAATCGATCGACATCTACGATACGACCCTCAGGGACGGCTCTCAACAGGAGGGTCTCGCGCTGACGGTCGAGGACAAGTTGCGAGTCGCTCGTCAGCTCGATCAGCTGGGCGTGGCCTACGTCGAAGGCGGCTGGCCGGGTGCGAATCCAAAAGACGAGGAGTTCTTCCGACGTGCGCCAGATGAGCTCAAGCTCTCGCACGCAAAGCTGGTCGCATTCGGTTCGACACGCCGACCTCGAGGTGACACGGCAAGTGACCCTACGTTGCGTGCACTTGTCGATGCGGGGACTCAAGCGGTGTGCATCGTGGCGAAGTCGTGGGACTATCACGTGACCGAGGCGCTCCGAACGGATCTTGATGAGGCCATCGCCATGGCGCGGGATTCCGTCAAGTTCCTCGTCGACCATGGACTCGAAGTGTTCTTCGATGCGGAGCACTTCTTCGATGGCTACAGACGAAACCCCACCTTCTCGCTCGATGTCCTTCGTGCGGCTCAGGAGGCGGGCGCTCGAACCTTGGTCCTATGCGATACCAATGGCGGCAGCCTGCCTCACGAGGTAGGGGAGGTCATCGAATCGCTGAAGCCAGAGCTCTCTGCGGAGGTGGGTGTGCACTTCCACAACGATTCTGGATGTGCGGTCGCGAACTCACTCGTCGCGGTGTCACTCGGCGTGACCCATGTCCAAGGATGCGTCAATGGTTACGGTGAGCGAACGGGTAACGCCAACCTCTCGACAGTGATCCCAGACCTCTCGCTCAAGATGGGCGTACGGACCATTCCGCGAGAGCGCATATCGCTTATCACGCCGATCTCTCGTCACCTCGCGGAGATCATGAACGTGCCCCTCGCGCCGCAGGCTCCCTATGTGGGATTCTCGGCCTTTGCGCACAAGGCAGGTCTGCACGTGAGTGCGATCGCGAGACGGAAGGACGCCTACGAACACGTTCCACCCGAGGAGGTGGGGAATGGGACCAAGTTCGTCGTCTCGGAGATGGCCGGTCGTCAGAGTGTCGCGATCAAGGCAGAGGAACTTGGAGTCACGCTCTCGAGCGACCAGGTGGTCGACGTGCTCTCCACCCTCAAGAATCTCGAACACCGGGGTTACCACTTCGAGGCGGCTGACGGCTCACTCGAACTCCTGCTGCGTTCGTCGACCGGCTGGCAACAGGAGTACTTCCGACTCGAATCGTTCCGCGTCATCACCGAGTATCCAGAGGATGGTGAAGCAACCACTGAGGCCACCGTCAAGGTCCGAGTAGGTGACACGCGCCTTATCGAGACCGCCGAGGGCAATGGTCCGGTGTCGGCACTCGACGCTGCGCTTCGCAAAGCGCTCTTGCCGTCGTTCGCCGAGCTCGAGCATGTCCACCTCGTAGACTTCAAGGTTCGTGTGCTCGATTCAGACAAGGCGACCGATGCCACGGTGCGCGTGTTGATCGACACCACAAACGGCGACTCGAACTGGTCGACAATGGGTGTATCCACCAACGTGATCGAGGCATCGTGGCATGCATTGATCGACTCCGTCGTCATTGGCCTGCTCCGGCAGGGTTCGTTTCGTGGTACCGAGATCGCTGCGCCGCTTGGTGCCGATCCCACAGAGGAAGTATGATCAGCGATCGATGACTCAGCCTGATTACGTACCAATCGCGATTCCCGCGCCCCCATTCTGGTTCGACGGTGGCAGTGAGCGTACGATCGTTCGTCCTGCCGAACTACGAGGTCGGCGACTTCCGAGCGGACGCGGACTCGGCATTCCCGGACCGGATCAGGGATTCGCCTACACGATCGTCGAGCGGTTGATCGACGGCGAAGTCGTCGACGCCGGGAGCTCGGTAGGTGATGTGCGTGCAGCCATCGCGGCGCTGGCCACCAAGCGAGCATCGTCCTTCCGTCGTGGACCGACGATCACCGACGTGCGCGCGGCGCTTGCGCTCTTCCACTATGGCGGCACTGAAGCCTCTGAGCTGATTCGGAGGGTGCGGAAAAGCCTGACTGCAGGAGCGGCGCATCACTACGGGGCGCGTCGCTACCTCTGCGATCTGATTCCTCTCGAGTTGCTCCGTCAGACCCCGGAGTCGATCGAGCAGATGGTGGGGATTTGGGACGAGTGGGCCGATGGCGGTGTTCGGGAAGAGGCCGCGGCCGCTACTGAGTAGCGGTCCTCGGGCCTATCCCCCAAGTATGACCCGAGGACCCTTCCCCCAACTCACGTAGTGCCATGCCCAATTGAGCAGCACCGAGAGCTTGTTGCGGACACCGACCAGGGTGAGAAGGTGAAGCACGAGCCAGGCGAACCAAGCCGAACCTCCGGTGAGGTCGATTCCACCCTTGAGCTGCGCGACTGCTGCGTGACGACCGATTGTCGCCATCGTGCCACGATCGCGATAGGTGAAGGCCTGCGTGGTGAGCGCTGACTCAAGGCGCAGGATCTGTCGCCCGACGTGCGCGCCTTGCTGAAGCGCGGGTTGTGCGAGCTGTGGGAGCAGCGCACCCTTCGAGTTGGCAGCAGCCACGTCGCCAACGGCGAAGACATTTCCGAGGCCTGAGACTCGGAGGTCATCTCCGACGACGATCCGTCCCCCTCGACCCTGAGGTAGACCGAAGTTCGCGACGTAGTCAGGAACCTTGACTCCGGCAGCCCATACCACCAAACCATGCGGGAGCTCCGTACCTCCACGGAGTCGGACCAAGCTCGGGGTGATCTCTTCGACCGCGGTGTGCAACAAGACCTCGACTCCGCGACGCTCGAGTTCCTTCAGTGCATACCGGGAGAGAGGTTCGTCGAAGGCTCCGAGCACTGCACCGAGTTGTTCGATGAGTACCACGCGTACGTCCTTGGGTGAAATGTTCGTGTAGTCCGTGTGGAGTGCCTTGTCGCACAGTTCGGCGACCGCTCCAGCCATCTCCACACCGGTCGCGCCACCACCGACGACGACGAAGGTGAGCGTGCCTTTTTGTGCCCCATGCGCAGCTACCAGTTCAAATCGTTGGAAGATGTGATTGCGAACTTCGAGCGCATCATCCAGGGTGTAGATCGCATGCGTGTACTCCGATGCGCCCGGTACCCCGAAGTAGTTCGAAGTCGCACCCATCGCGAGCACCAGGTAGTCGTAGGGGATTCGCGAGCCGTCCTCGAGCTCGATCTCCTTGGAGTCTGCCTTTACTTGGATGAGCTCGCCCTGTCGAAACCACACTCGCGGATGCCGACGAAGCAGTGTGCGGATCGGAAATGATACGTCGCCGGGATTCAGGCCGGCCGTCGCCACTTGGTAGAGCAGGGGCTGGAAGGTGGAGAAGTTATGTCGGTCGATGAGTAGTATCTCGAGATCCTCATTGGAAAGCGTCTCGACCACCGAGAGCCCTGCGAAGCCGGCACCGACCACGACGACTCGTGGCTTCGTCCTATTGGCGACTGGGCCGATCTTGGTGGATGTGCGACCTTTTCGTTTGAGATTCATCGTGTGCCTCGCTTGAGTTCGCGCCTACCAGTGCAACACCGCCGCGCTTGCCAGCATTTCCGACCTGTTCACCGGCCAAAAAATGCGACAACGTTGCAAACTACGATAGGCAGTTGCAACGTTGTCGCCGATCGTTTCCGCGACGACCTTCGCGTGATTTTCCTAACTCTTCGATACCCCGGAGGACTCTGGACTCTTTCGGAGTTCGATCTCCTCGATGGTCTGATGATCGCGGTAGTACTTGCGCCAGATGATCCGGTAGATCCCGAGCTTCTCGGGAATCCGGCGGAGGCCTGGGATGAAGGGCACAAGGGCAAGGACCGCTGTGAGGAAGAGCATGGTCATCATGACCAGCAGGTCAGCGTTGGCAGAGGTCGAGAATGGAGTGACCTGGTACCACATGGTGTAGAGCCAGAGCCACGGCTGTCCAGGATAGGATCCGGTCTCGTTCATCATGCCCCACTGGGTGCCTAACAGATGGTCATTCTGCGCGATCGTTCCGAAGTAGCTTCCATCCGCGAGGAAGAGGAGCGGCTTGGTGAAGTCGGTCGAGTAGAAGGCACCAGTGTGCTCGAGTGTTGCGTCGAGTGCCCCTGACCGGGCCATGGTGACAAGATTGTCGACCAATACGGGCACTGGTCCGTAGTCGCCTGACTTCACGTTCACGGTTCCACTAGTGGTGGTTGCGTGTCCAAGCGCCTTGGTGTAGTTCGCATCCCAACGTTGTTGTTGTGCGCTCGTTGCCGAGTTGTAGGTAGCGATGGCACTCGTCAACGAAGGGTTGTTAGGCAGGGTCGACAGCGGGTCGAGTACGAAGCTCTGTGCCGGATGGATCGGAATGGTGACACCGATCCAACTTGCCGGACTGACAAAGCCCCAGTGTTGCGCGGTGCCATTCGTGTTGTACGGCGGACCATAGGTCGCCGACAGCGTCGTCCCCTGAAGCTCGCCCACTGCGGTGGTCGCGAAGTCGACAGGAGCTGCGGTCGCCCACGTCTTGAGAGTGAGCGGTGGATCGTTCGGTGAGCCAAAGGTGATCGACAG
>JBMFXL010000114.1:0-5692 GCA_049964275.1 Acidimicrobiales bacterium
TGTGCAAGTTGCAGCTCGGCGAAACGCTTCCGAGCGCGTATCCGTAGCTCCGGGCTGATGAGTTCGTGACCTGCACCGACATCACGTACGTGGCGCACCAGCTCGTGAAGACGAACTCCTTTGAGTACGTAGCCTGCGGCACCTGCCACCACGGCTGCAGAGAGGGCCGCCTCATCATCGAACGAGGTCAGGATGAGGCAACGTGTGGTGGGATGTTGTGATCGGATCTCACGACAGAGTTCGATACCGTCACCGTCTGGAAGTCGGACATCTAATACTGCGACATCGGCCTGGACTTTGGTGAGCACTTCGAGGGCCCCATGGACCGACTCCGCCTCACCGACTACCTGGACCCCTCGTTCGCGATTGAGCGCGTCGACGATTCCGTGTCGGACAATCTCGTGATCATCAACGACAAGCACCGATATATTCACGGGGCCCATTCTACGGAACCAGTCACCACATTCCCAGATCACACCAGAATCTGACTCTCTGTGAACTTTCTAAGTGACGTGTGGTGACAAAACGTTACAGAGTCTCACCGACCGTGCCGAAAACCTCTACACAACGGAGTTCTCACGCAAGGAGTGCGGCAATGCGGTGGAAGGCACGCGGGTATCAACGACGTAAGACACACGGAGTGTCCGTCGCGGCACTGAGCATTGCCACGGGTGCATCCGTCTTCGGCTTCGGTGTCATCTCCCAACGCTTCGTCCCGACCTCACCTATCGTGCAGCACCGACCTTACGTCACGCCACTCAACAACGATCCCGCCACCGCGGCGTCGCTCTCGGCCAGCGCCGTCGCCATCGCGACCACCCCCGACAACGGCGGCTACTGGTTGGTCGGCACGGACGGATCGGTCGGAACGTCGGGAGACGCCACCTACTACGGCTCGATGCAGGGTCATCCCCTCAATGCCCCCATGGTGGGGATCGCTGCGACGCCAGACGGTCGGGGATACTGGCTCGTTGCCTCCGATGGCGGGATCTTTTGTTTCGGGGATGCCCAGTTCTACGGTTCGATGGGCGGCCACCCATTGAACCAACCCATCGTTGGCATGGCCGCGACGCCAGACGGTCGGGGATACTGGCTCGTCGCCTCCGATGGCGGCATCTTCTCCTTCGGGGATGCCCAGTTCTACGGTTCGATGGGCGGCCACCCATTGAACCAACCCATCGTTGGCATGGCCGCGACTCATGATGGCGGTGGCTACTGGGAGGTCGCTGCCGATGGTGGTATCTTCACCTTCGGAGACGCGCCCTTCTACGGATCCATGGGCGGCCATCCCCTCAACCAGCCGGTGGTGGGTATGGCTGCGACCGGCAATGGCGGAGGATACTGGCTCGTCGCGCGCGATGGAGGTATCTTCACCTTCGGAGACGCGCCCTTCGAGGGATCTGGATCAGGTTCGGGCCTTGGGCCAACCATTATGGGCATGTCACCATACTCCTCGGGAACCGGCTACGCGCTCGTCGCGCAGAATGGTGCGGAGCTCTCCTACCCAAGCGGGTCGATCACCTCGCCACCCGCACCCTCGACCAACCCGACTTGGAACAACTACGGGATCAGCCCCACCTCTTCCATCACCGTATCGACGACGCCTCCGACCGAGCAAACCCAGCCGGCGCCCGCCTCCTCGGGCTATGGCTATCTCGAGACCCAAGGTGATGGCCTCCCCGTTCGATGGGCGGGCGACCAAACCATCGATTACGAGGTGAACACGGAATTCGCCCCTTCGAATGGCCTCTCCCTCGTGGAGCAGACCTTTAGCCAGCTCGCCGCCGCCACGGGCCTTTCCTTCGACTTCGTGGGCACCACCTCGGAGTTCCCCACCAACGGGCGGAGCGCCACAACGGTTAATGCCTATGGACAGACCATCTGGGCACCCATTCTTGTCGCGTGGGAGCCTCCGGGCTACACCGACTACCTACCGAACACCGGAAACATCATCGGCATGGGCGGTGCCTCTGCAGCCTACGACGGGCGTCAGTGGGTTTATGTCACCGGCGAGGCGGCTATCTCGAGCACCTACGCCTTCACACAGGACCAACTGGCGTCCGTCGTACACCACGAACTCGGCCACGTCATCGGACTTGGTCACGTCAACGACCCCACCGAAGTGATGAACCCCATCGACTACTACAACGCACCGGTCACCTACCAGTGGGGCGACCTCGCGGGTCTCGCCCATCTCGGACAGTCCGAGGGTACGCTCCCGACACCGATACCCTGACAACCCTTCTCACCCCACAACCACCCACCCATCGGGGATCCTTCGGGGTCCCCGATGTCGTATTCGCACCAGAAGCACCAATCTCGATAAGCTGAGGTCATTGATCAGAAAGGACATGATGGATCTCGGACTCGACGGTAAGGTCGCGCTCGTCACCGGAGGTTCGAGTGGCCTCGGGTTCGGCGCGGCGAAGGCCCTCTTCCTCGAAGGTGTCTCCCTGGTGCTCCTCTCCCGTTCCAAGGAGAAGCTCACGCAAGCGACCAGTGAGCTCGAAGCGCTACGAATCGATGACCACCCTACGATCATCACCATTCAGGCCAACCTCGACTCACCGACCGCGGCCGCAGGCGTCGTCGATGCACTGCGCGCGGACGGCACCTCTCCTGACATCTTGGTTGCCAACAGCGGAGGACCGAAGGGCGGTGGCTATCTCGACGTGACCACCACCGATCTCCAAGAAGCGCTCAATGGCAACTTCTTGGCGATGGCCGAGTTGGTCCGACTCCTCACGCCTGACATGGTCGAGCGAAAGTGGGGTCGGGTGGTCGCGATCACCTCACTGTGGGTGCGACAACCATCGCCCACCCTCATCCTTTCCAACGCAGCTCGAAGCGCCCTCACTGCGTACCTCAAGACTGCCGCCTCTGAGCTCGCCTCCTTTGGAGTGACCATTAATACCGTGCAGCCAGGGCTTCATCTCACCGATCGACTTCGCACGCTCTATGGCGCCAACGTCGCCGACGCAGCTGCGGGTCTTCCCTCCAAGTCGCTTGGCGACGCCGATGACTTCGGCAAGGTGGTCGCATTCTTATGTTCAGGCGCTGCTCGCTACATCAATGGGGTATCGCTTCCCGTCGACGGCGGGCTATACCAAGGTCTCCTCTAAGGAACGCCATGACACTACATCACGCGGTCACCTTCCAAATTGAAGGGCCTTTGACCGAAGAGATCCGCCAGATACTCACGCAGAGTTTCGACGCACTGGCCGATCGGATCGACTGGGCTCTCAGCTACCACCACGGTCCAAACCTCGGACTTCCCCGATCCACCGAGTCCTACGGGGTCATCGCACGATTTCGTGACGTCGACGACTTCAACCGGTACGTCGTAGACGAACTCCACCAGGACGTAATTACCAACGTGCTTCCGAAGTACATCGCTGCGCGCCACTCGCTTCAGTTCATCGTCGAGGATTAACTCCGGGTCTCTCTACGAACCAACCAACCGTTCAGACACCCTCGAATCGACACTCAAGCTCGCCGGGCCTAAGGGACACCACCTCAGTGAGGTAGTCGCCACTCGCTGCGTGCTTGAGGAGTTCCATCACAGACCCGATGACGACAAGTTCGCTTCTGGTCCCACCATTTGAGTCGGCCGACAACGAGCGTGCGCGCAGCCAGGTAGTGACTCCTTCGTCATCACCTGCGGCAAGCAGGGTTCGAAGGGCGGAGAGTTCAGCGAGATACGCATCGAGCAGGGCCACGAGCGCCGACACATTCGGTGTAAGCATCTCGGCCACTCGCAAAGGGCTTGAGTGGGCGACACGCGTGAGATCACCGAAGGAGTTGCCCGCGCTCCGAGGCGCCAAGTCTGGATCCGTATCCTCGACAATCCCGGCATAGGCAAATGAGAGCGCATGGGGAAGGTGCGAGGTAAGCGCCACGAGCGCGTCGTGTCGCTCGAACGGTAAAGGGAGTACTCGCGCCCGAAAGCTCGCGGTCAAAACCTCGATCACGACTCCAACCGCCCACAGATCTTCGCTTCCTTGCAGAGGCAAGAGCCAGACCCGATCAGCCAGCAACGCGTCATCGGCGGCAACAAATCCGCTCTGTTCGCGACCCGCCATGGGGTGAACGCTCACGTAATGCAGCCCAGTGCCCTGAATGAGCGCACCGATCCGCGCAGGAAGATCGGTCTTCACCGATGCGACGTCACAGATCACCACTGGATCCACTCGCACCATTTGCTCTCGATGGCGGCGCGCAACGGCCGCGAGGGACGCCACGGTCGCTTCAACCAATGGGGTGGGAACTGCCACCACGATGAGTCCGCATCCATCAAGTACGGCCTCGAGCGTATCCACCACCTCGAGACCATTGGCGACCGCAAGCGCCCTGGTCGTCTGATCGGGGTCGTACCCTCGCACTACCGCGCCAGCGACATGCGCCCTCAGTGCAATGGCGCCCCCTATCTGTCCAAGACCGATGACGCCAATGGAGGACATCTCAGCCCCGGTCAAGACCGAGCGCCCGCATGACCGCCTCCTCGTCCCCGGCGATCCCCGGATCGAGCGAGCCGAGTGGTAGTGCGGCAAATGGCGTGGTGACCTCGACCCCAGCCCACTTCGGGAAGGAGCCAAGGTGTTTGACCGAGTGGCCATGACGAAGGAGATTGATGATCACGCTCCGCACCGCGACGTCAGCGATGTGACCTTCACAGGAAATGAGGAAGCTGTGGACTCCGAGTTTTGCCTGGAGAGGACGAGAGATGATCGAGGTCATGTTCACACCGAAATTCGCAAAGATGGCCGCGATCTGAGAGAGTGAACCCACTACGTCCACTGAGGGCGTGATCGCCACCATCGTTCGATCACGTCCGGTGCGCGGAGGATGACCCTGTCCAAGGAGTACGTATCGCGTACGGATCTCCGGCACGTCGAGCACGGTCTCGCGATAGAGCGAAAGTCCCGCACCATGCCCCACCGAGGGCGGCGCAAGCGCCATGAGCGAGCCATCACCAGACTCTCGGACGTAACGACATGCTTCAGTCGTCGAGGCAACGTGCTTGACCGCGAGACCACGCTCTCTGATGAAGCGCGACCCTAGCTCAAGGATCTGAGGATGGGAGACCACAGTGGTCGCCATGGAAGGTTCTGCGAGTCCAAAGGCATTGATCTGTTCAGCGAGCACCGCCTCCTCTTGGACCTTGACGGCGTCAGATTCGAAGATGAGCTTGTCGGTAATGCTCATAAGTTCACCCTCGGTCGAGTTCTCGATAGGCACGACACCGAGGCATCCAGGGGTGTAGTTCACAGTCTCGATGATCTCGCTGATCGAAGCCATAGGAAGCGCCTCGTAATCCTCCACGCTCCGAAAGAGCGCGATGGTCCGCTGATCCGAAGTGCCCTTCGGACCCAAGAAACAAATCAATCGATCGCTCAATCCCACCGTTTGGCCTCCTACCGACCAGCGTAGACGGACATTCAGGCTCATACGAGGACCTACGCAACCAACGCGGTGACGCCAGTCGCAGTCGGTACCAAGATGGCGCCCGATGCGGCGGTCGGTGTCGCAAAGTCGTTCGCAATCGCACCGACCGAGTAGGAGTGTACGAGCGCACCAGTCGTTGGGTCGATCTGCGACAGGGTGCCCTCTGTGTTTGAGATGGCCCAGATGTAGCCACCGGCGAGTATCGGGGGGTCGATGGCCGATGGTTGCGCCCAGTCCATGCGAACGG
>JBMFXL010000115.1:0-5652 GCA_049964275.1 Acidimicrobiales bacterium
GCCCAACACCCCGGAGACCCTGGTGGCATTCCTTGCGGTCGCTTCGCTCGGGGCAATTTGGTCCTGTTGTTCGCCCGAGTTCGCGCCATCGGCGGTCGTGGATCGATTCTCCCAGATATCGCCGAAGGTTCTCTTTGCGGTGACCTCGTACACCTACGGAGGGCGACGCTTCGATCGTCGTGATGCGGTGGGGGAGGTCGTTCGTGCACTCGAGGATTGTGAGGCACTGATCGTGGTCTCCGGCGATGTGAGACCCGCTGAGGATGCCTCCCCGGCCGTGTGTGACGAGCACGTCCTCGACTGGAACGGCACGGTGGTGCGCTTCGACGAGGATCGGAAGCTCGGTCGAGCGCTTCGCTTTGCCGAGGTGCCGTTCTTGCATCCGCTCTGGATCCTCTACTCCTCGGGTACCACGGGCAAACCCAAAGCGATCGTGCAGTCCCACGGCGGCATCGTGCTTGAACATCTCAAGGCCGTCGGTCTCCAGAGCGATCTCGGTCCAGGTGATCGCTTCCTCTGGTTCTCGACGACGGGCTGGATGATGTGGAACTTCCTCATCGGTGGACTGCTTTGCGGAAGCGACGTCGTCCTCTACGACGGTGCCGTCAACACGCCGGATCTCTTGGTGCTCTGGGACGTCTGTGAGCGTGCCGGGGTCACCATGCTGGGGATCTCAGCGCCGTTGATCACGACCTACCGGAAGGCGGGCCTACGTCCTCGTGACAGGTTCCCACTCGAGAGGCTTCGCACCATTGGTTCGACTGGAGCGCCACTCGACATCGCGGGTTTCGAGTGGATCTACGATGCGGTCTCTCCCGATGTCGATCTGGTGTCGGCGTCGGGCGGTACCGATGTGTGCACGGCGTTCCTTGGATCTTCTCCTTGTCATCCGGTTCGTGCGGGTCGTCTTGCGGCCCGTGGACTCGGCGCGAAGGTGGAGGTCTTTTCAGAGGACGGGACCTCGGTCGTCGGAGTAGTGGGCGAGCTGGTGATCACCGCTCCGATGCCATCGATGCCGGTCTTCTTCTGGGGGGACGAAGATGGCAGTCGACTCCATGACGCCTACTTCGCTGACTTCCCTGGCGTCTGGCGACACGGTGACTTCCTCTTGTTGCATGAGGATGGCTCGTCGGTGATCTATGGACGTTCCGACTCGACGCTAAACCGTGGAGGTATTCGCGCGGGTACTGCCGAGTTCTACCGGATCATCGAGGGGCTCGAGGGGGTTGGTGATGCCGTCGTTGTCGACACCACCTCGCTCGGGCGCGACGGAGAGATCTGGTGCTTTGTGACGCTTGGCGCTCCCGATGTCGACATCGCCGAACTCTCCGAGGAAATCAAGCGGGCGATACGACGAGAGCTATCGCCGCGCCACGTACCCGATCGGATCGTGGTGGTCGACGAGATCCCCCGCACTCTCAATGGGAAGAAGCTCGAGGTTCCCCTCCGACGCATACTTCTCGGGCACGACCCCTTGCAAGTGGTCCAGCTCGAGGCCGTGGCGAACCCTGAGTCCTACCGTTCCGTCGTAGCGGCCATTCGCCGCGCCATCGAGCAAGAAGGGAAGTGAACCATGGCACGAGCCATCGTGGTCCGTGAAGTTGAAGGTGGCGTCGCCGCCTCGGTGGAGATGTTGGACGAGTCGCACTACGTGGAGCGAGACCTTCTTGTAGACGTCGGCTATTCGACCTTGAACTACAAGGACGGCATGGTCATGAAGGGCATAGGGCGCCTGGTGCGCAACTATCCCCACATTCCGGGAGTCGATCTCGTCGGCACGGTGAGGTCGTCGTCGACGAGCGCGTTCTCACCGGGTGACGTGGTACTCGCTACTGGATATCGGATCGGCGAGCTCTACGACGGCGGATTCTCCACTTTGGCCACCCTCGATGCAGGATGGTCACTTCATTTGCCACCGACGCTTACGCCCTTCGATGCGATGGCCATCGGCACGGCTGGGCTGACCTCGATGTTGGCATTGATGGCGCTCGAGCGTCACGGTGTCACCCCAGGAGGTGGACCGCTCCTCGTCACTGGCGCATCTGGTGGGGTGGGCTCGACCGCGGTTGCCCTGCTCGCCGCGAACGGCTACGAGGTCACCGCCTCCACGGGGAGGATGGAGGAGCGGGAGTACTTAGAGGGTCTCGGTGCCACCGAGGTCATCGATCGTGCGGAACTCTCCGAGGGCGCTCAGCGTCCGCTCGAGAGCGAACGTTGGGCTGGCTGCATCGACGCGGTCGGTGGGCCAACGCTTGGCAAGGTGCTCGCCCAGACGAAGTCCCAAGGTGTCGTAGCGGCCGTGGGGCTTGCGCAGAGTGCGACCTTCGAAGCGAATGTGATGCCGTTCTTGCTGCGCGGAGTCTCCCTCGTCGGGATCGATTCGGTGATGGCGCCAATGCATCAGCGCGTCGAGGCCTGGAGGCGACTTAGTGAGGAACTGCCTAAGGCGCATCTCGCTGAGATGACCAAGGTTGTCGGGCTAGAGGAAACCGTGGCACTTGCCGCACCGATCCTCTCCGGCAAGGTCCGCGGTCGAATGGTGGTTGATCCGTCGCAGTAGCTCAGCGTGTTCGTGAGCGGAGGTCGATACCGGGAAGGTCAGTAACGATCTTGTTGGTGACTCGCTCGTACTCGAGTACGGCGTATCGATCGGTCATCCCGGCCACATAGGCCACCACGGCGCGCTCGGGTTCGGGACTTGCCGCTACCTCTTCTGCGGTGTCTCCTGGAAGCGTGGAGGGATCATCCAGGAATCGATCGATCATCTCGCGTAGCAGTGCAATCACTGCGACCGCCTGGGCTCGGGATTCCTCGCGGTTGTAAATTCGCTCGTAATTGAACTGCCGGAAGGCCGAGAGCACGTTACCGGCCTCCGAAGATGCGCAGATCATTCCGTGGGTGGCCGACGAGGTCACGATGTCTGAGATGAAGTAGTCGAGTTGTCGGCCCCTCGATGCTCCTGCGAGCGTCACGACCTGGTGCGGGAGCTCACGTGGGCTAATGATGCCCGCAGAGACTGCGTCCTCGAAGTCATGACAGACATACGCAATTCGGTCGGCGAACGAAACGACCGCCCCCTCAGGGGTGAGGGGCGCCGGCCTTGACCACGAATGGTTGCGAATGCCGTCGGTGGTCTCCTCGGTGAGGTTCAAACGTTCGAGGACGACGTCCGCGCCGAAGGTGGCATGATCGAAACCGTGTTCGAGATACGGTGCAAAGGCATCCTCGGAGGCATGACCAAAGGGGCCGTGGCCACAGTCGTGCCCGAGCGCGATCGCCTCGGTGAGTGCGACGTTGAGCCTGAGGGATCGCGCGATGGCCGCAGCGACCTGGGTGACCTCGAGCGCGTGAGTCAGTCGGGTACGAATGTGGTCCTTCGGGAAGATGAAAACCTGCGTCTTACCTGAGAGCCGACGGAACGCGGGGGAGCGGTGCAAGATGCGGTCGCGATCCACTTCGAAACAGGTCCTCGTGGGGTCGGGAAGCTCCGTGTGGGGCCTCCTGCCCGCACCACGCCCGAGCGTGGCGCCTTTCGAGCTCCACTCGGCCTCCCGCGCTTCGCGCTCCTCTCGGAGGTAGGGCAATGCGCAGTCGATCGCAGGCGAGGCACCGCCATGGGGAAGGACGACCCCCTCCTGATTGAAGCCTGCCATCGTCGCGGTCCACTCCTGCGCGCGTTGGGTGTCGTGGTGCATTGGACGTCGGCCCCTTGATCGAAGATCGGAAGTTTCCTACGAAGCGTAACTGGAGGTTGTGACCATGGGAGGAGTCGATTGGCCAGAACGAGGGGAGGCGCGTGTAATTATGCATTGGGTACATACTCTTGCAAGAACTACCGTGTGTAGCTATGGACAACGCTGTCGCCACTACCGCCCCTTCCTCCTCGCCGGTCGACCAAGCATCGATCGAGTCGATTGCACGTGCCATTCTCACGAAGACCTCCGGAGAGGTCTCGATCAATCGTCTGCCGCTTCTTCCTCGCTCGATGATGAAGATCGCAATGTCGAATCCGGAGCTCCGCACCCAACTGTTCCGATTGGTCGACGTCTTCCCGACGCTCGGCTCCTCTGCGCAGACGCTGTCCCACCTTGTCGAGTACCTGGGTGACCCCCATCGGTCACCTCTCCTTCTCGCGCGAGCGCTTCGGCTCGTGCGTCACGTACCAAGTGGTGCGGCGCTCGCCTCCTGGCTTACCCGACGGAACCTTGCGTCGGTGGCGACCATGTTCATTGCGGGTGAGAACCCTTCACAGATCGTGATCAAGGTGTCCGACTACGCAGCTCGCGGCATATCGACCACCACAGACGTGCTCGGTGAGAAGACCCTTGCGGTCGAGGAGGCCGATGCCTACGAAGGCAAGGTCGCAGCACTCATTGCGGCCCTCGTTGCGAATCCGGTTACAGGTGTTGAAGAGTCGCTCCGTGGGGATCATCTCGGGCCGCTCCCGTTCTCCTCGGTCTCGGTCAAGCCCACCGCGCTGTCGTCAAAGTACTCCTCGCTCCACGCGCAACAGGGCATCAACGAAGTCTTTGCGCGTTGCATGCGGCTGTTCGCCCCAGTGCGCAACGGAGAGTTGATCTGCTACATGGACATGGAGGATCACGACGTCAAGGACCTCACGATCGATCTGATCGAGGCGCTTGCGCTCGATCCGGCGCTTCTTCGAGCGCACCTTGGCATCGTCATCCAGGCCTACCTGAGAGGGGCTGATCGAGATGTCGAGCGGATCGCTGCGATCTCACGAGCACGTATCGACAAGGGGGGTACACCCCTCTTCCTGCGCCTCGTGAAGGGGGCCTACTTCGATGCCGAACTCGTCAAGTCCGATCAAGAGACCTGGGATCCGGTGATCTTCACCGAGAAGGCCGCGACCGATGCGAACTACGAGCACTGCATCGATACGGTCTTTGCACACATCGATGTGTTGCGTCCCGCATTTGGGAGCCATAATCTGCGTTCCATCTCCTATGCGATTGCACGCGCGGACTCCCTCGGAGTGGCACGAAATGCCTATGAGATCCAGATGCTCTATGGCATGGCTGATGCACTTGCGGTGGGTGTGAAATCGATCCTCCCTCGGGTACGTCTCTATCTTCCCATGGGCGATCTCATACCTGGTATGTCCTACCTCGTGCGTCGACTCCTCGAGAACACCTCCAACGAGAGCTTCTTGCGTCAAGGGTTCGTCGAGTCAAAAGCGCGAGACGTCGCCCAGTTGGTGCAGCCGCCCCGTCCGACGGGTGGAGGACAGCCTCCTCAGACCGCCATCACTGAAGACGGTTATCAGCACGCTCCCTCGCAGCGATTCGACGCCAAGGAGGTGCGAAAGGCCTTCGCGGAAGCGATCCGAGCGGTCGACGAAGGCCGCGCTGGTGACCTCTTGCCCGAGATGGAGGGTGGGACACGCGTGGTCCCGACGGTGATCGGCGGACGACGGGTGGTCCGAGACGGTGGGATTGCGTCACTCGATCCGACCTCGCCGACTCGCGTCGTCGCAGTGGCGTCGGAGAGCACGATCGACGATGTGGCAGAGGCAGTTGCCGTCGCTCGACAGGCCCAGCGGGCGTGGGCGGACACCCCGGTGCGAGAGCGTTCCGCGGTCCTCGCGCGAGCAGCGCAGTATCTTCGGGAGCGCCAGCGCGAGGTCGCAGC
>JBMFXL010000116.1:0-5633 GCA_049964275.1 Acidimicrobiales bacterium
TTCCGCTCGTGACCGAAGCCCACTCTTGGGAGCATGGCGTCTTCCTCGGCTCCATCGTTGCATCGGAGACGACTGCAGCTGCCGAGGGTGCCGTAGGGAACCTCCGACGAGACCCGTTCGCCATGCTTCCGTTCTGCGGCTACAACATGGGCGATTACTTCGCGCACTGGATTGCCATGGGTGCACGTGCCGACCAAACCAAGCTACCTCGGATCTACCTCGTGAACTGGTTCCGCAAGAACGAGGCGGGTAAGTTCGTGTGGCCAGGATTTGGCGATAACTCGCGCGTACTCTCCTGGATCGTTGACCGTATCGAGGGACGCGCAGATGCCGAGGAGACCCCGCTTGGATGGGTACCGAAAGTGAGTGACCTCGACACCTCTGGCCTCGATATCGATCCCGGCGATCTTGACGCGATCTGCACGGTCTCTGCCGATGCGCTTCGTGGTGAAGTGGAGTCGATAGAGGGCCATTTTGGAACCTTCGGCGATCATCTGCCGAAGGAGCTGCACCATCAGCTCGAGCTTCTACGCCATCGCGTGTCGTAACGCGGATGGGTCTACCGGGCCGCTTGGTTGGGCCCTCGCGAGCAGGGGAGGGTATCGTGGCGACGCTCGCGCGGAGAGGCGATGACGTAGTGGTGTCGCTCGCCGCCACCGAGAAGCTCGAGGCGGTGCATGGGGATCTCTCGATACCCGTGGGTACGATCCGTTCCGTCGAGGTTTGTGAAGAGCCCTATGAGCACGTCGAGGGGCTTCGCGTGCTTGGCGCTGGGATCCCGGGGGGCACGGCGGTAGGCACATTTCTCTCCTCCGACGAGAAGACCTTTGCGGTCGTCCACCGACACGTGCATCGAGGCCTCATCCTCCGAATGGAAGGCTTCAGCTACGACGAGGTGATCATCTCGGTCGAAGATCCTGAAGCGACAATGACCTCGCTCGGACTGTCGTAAGGCTCGTTCTCTAGGAGTGTGCGTCGGTGCCCTGGCAGCAGTCACGCGCACAGGGTCGACCTGAAACGACACCATCGATCGATGCGAATGACGTCTCGCTCAGTTCTTCGCAGATGAGATCGGCGACCAGTTCGGGAAAGCGGGGGGATCGCGCTACTGTCGCAGAGCGATGGAAGGTGATTCCTTGTTCGTTCGCGTGCTGATGGGCGAGCGTGTCGAGATCGTAGCGGACCTCTTGGTGATCGGAGAGAAACCCTATCGGCACGACGAGCACCTCTCGAATTCCCTGTTCGTGGAGTGCGTCGAGCTTGATGGAGATATCGGGTTCGAGCCATGGTTGGGTCGGCGGACCACTTCGCGACTGGAACGCCATCTCGATCGCGATCTCGGTGCCGAATCGCTTGCCAAGCTCGCGTGCGAGCGCCTCTCTCACGGTGGCGAGTTGCGACTTGTAGCGATCTCGACCCCCCATGCCAAGGGGTATGGAGTGAGCCGTCGCAACGATGGCGGTATGTGCCCCAGTTGGATCGAAGCCCTCTTCGACGACCTCTGAAATTCCGTCCATGAGACACTCAATGAAGAGTGGGTGGTTGTAGAAGTGGCGAAGCTTGACGAGTTCGAGCGTTCCCTCTGCGTGATTCGTTGCCGTAGCGAGTGCCATGTCCTCGCGATATTGGCGACACGCTGAGTAAGAGCCATACGCGGATGTGGCGAAGACAAGGACTCGGCGGTGGCCGTCCCGAATCAACTCAGACACCGTGTCAGCAACGTAGGGCGACCAGTTTCGATTGCCGAAATAGATCGGCAGGTCGATTCCTCGCTCGCGAAGTGTCTCACTCACCAATTCGATCGCTTCGCGATTTTGCGAATTGATGTTGGAAACACCGCCGAAGAGCGCGTACTGTTCCGCCACGAGCGCCAACCTGGCATCGGGGACATTACGACCCCGGGTGACATTCCTCAGAAATGGCATGACGTCATCAGGACCCTCTGGTCCTCCAAAGGAGAGCCAGAGAATGGCATCGAAGCCGACGAGGGACTGTGTCATGAGGACTAGGAAACTTTAGTGACCTTACCTGCACGGATGCACGATGTGCAGACGTTCAGACGCTTTGGGGAACCATTGACGACTGCACGAACCCGTTGGATGTTGGGGTTGAACCGACGCTTGGTCCTTCGATGGGAGTGGGAGAGCGACATACCAAAGTACGGCTTCTTGCCACAGAGTTCGCATACTGCTGCCACGGCTCAAGGCTCCTTGCCTACGATCTTTCGGAACATTTCAGTGTAATGGGAAATGACCATGGAATACTACCGCCTCCTCGGGAGGGGAAGGCCGAACGTTGTCCAGTCGCGGCGCACTCCTGCACTATCATGCGTGCAATGAATGTGAGGGCGATCGACATTCCAACTGCGTTTGCGGCGACATGCCGACGATTCGAGGAGCTGCTCTCGGAGCGGCGAAGTATGATCGATCGTCTCAACGTGTTCCCGGTACCCGACGGTGACACCGGCTCCAACATGTTTCTCACTGCTCGATCGGTCACCCTCGCTCTCGACGGGCTCGAAGTGGACGCCGTTGAGCTCCCCACTCTCTGCCGGGAGTTATCCATGGCAGCCCTGCTCGGGGCCAGAGGTAATTCGGGGGTCATTCTCTCCCAGCTCCTTCAAGGGTTCGCGAGCGTGGTCGGGGAACGGGGCGGCGATGTGACCCGTGTTGGTGAGTTGGTGGGAATGTTGGCAGATGCGCTGGCAAGCGCGTCGGAGCTCGCCAATAAGGCAGTGCTCCGACCCAAGGAGGGAACCATCCTCACGGTCGCAAGCGATGTCGCGCGCGCAGCCGCGGAGTACCAAGGGGACGGAGGTCTCGACGAGTTCTTTCTGACCATTCTGAGTGAGGCGCGTCAGTCCTTGCTTCGGACTCCATCATTGCTCGAGGCGCTTGCGAACGCCGGGGTGGTGGACTCAGGAGGTGCAGGGTTCGTCCACTTCATCGAGGCGCTCTGGTTTGGATTCGCCCAGGGGGTCCCACGTGATGAACTCGCGGAGTATCCCTGGTACGAGCATGCAGCGCAGCTCGGAGGCGCCGTAGTGGCAGACCTGTCGGAAGTGCGGGAGGAGATCATCGACGAGGAGCTTCGCTACGAAGTGATGTATCTCCTTCGCTCGCGCTCGGAGGCAGCGGTCGAGGGCATGAAGGACGTGTGGGCGGGTCTCGGTGATTCGATCGTCGTCGTCGGACAAGATGGTGTATGGAACTGTCACGTCCACACCAATGACATCGGAGGTGCGATCGAAGCGGGAATTGCTGCGGGTGATCTCTCCAATATCAGGGTGACCGACCTTCGAGACCAGATGGCTGAAGAACAATGGGTGCGGTCGATCCAGGCCGGGCCCCAGACGCCCGCGGAGCTGATGGACTTTCAAGAGACGGCGGTCGTTGCGGTTTCGAATGGCGATGGCATTGCGCGAATATTTCACTCCCTCGGTGTCAGTCAGATCGTGGTCGGTGGCCAAACCATGAATCCCTCGACGAGCGATCTTCTCGAAGCCGTCGATCGTTGCAATGCAAATGGCGTCGTCCTGTTGCCGAACAACTCGAATATCATCGCCGTCGGAGATGCGGTCGCTCGACTTGCGGAGCTTCCCGTCGTCGTGGTGCCGACTACGTCGGTGGTAGAAGGGTTCAGCGCTCTGCTCGAGTTCGATCCCTCCTCGTCAGTCTCGGAGAACGCACAGTCGATGACGGAAAGCGCGGCGAGGGTCCGCACCGGTGAGGTGACCACTGCCGTGCGCGATGGTGCCGAGGGAACGATCACCTTTCGGTCGGGCGACTACCTCGGGCTCGGTCCAGGTGGCATCGTGTGCGCGGGCTCGGACCTGGTCGATGTCGCGGCAGCACTTCTTGAATCGCTGTTGGCCGAAGGTGGGGAGATCGTCACTCTCGTCGAAGGTGAGGGCGCGACCGCATTGTCCACTCGGGAACTCGTCACCTTGATGGCGGAGCGCTACGGCGAGGTGGCCATCGAGTCCCATGTCGGCGGCCAAGCGCTGTACCCGTACCTCTTTGGTGTGGAATGATCCTGCCGAATCTGAGATCCATCCCCATGGGAGTGCACCGCCCCGTGCACGCCGACTGAGAAAGGACCGACCCCTGCGAACCTTCTCTTCGCTCGCCTCCATCCCTACGAGTGAACTACGGGGTGTGGGCGCTAAGAAGGCCGACGCGCTCGCGAGTCTCGGTATCGAATCCGTCGCCGATCTGCTTTCGTACTATCCGCGACGGTATATCGACCGAACCCGCGAAGGGACCATCTCGGATACGCCTCTCGGGGAGAACGTACTGATACTGGGCCACGTGGTCTCGGTGTCCACCAAGCGACTGCGCAACGGGAGAACAATCGTCGAGGCCGTCTTCCGTGACGATACTGGCTCTGTAGGGCTGACCTTCTTCAATCAACCGTGGAGGGAGCGACAGCTGCGAACCTACGATGAGCTTGCGATCTTTGGGAAACTCGAGGTCTTCCGGCGAAGTCTGACCATGACGAACCCCACGGTCGATGTGCTCGGCGATCGATCGCGACGCGTGGTCCCCGTCTACTCCATCAGTGAGAAAGCCGGCCTCAGTACCTCTGAGCTTGCACGATTCGTGCGTGAGGCACTTGAGCGTGCAGGGGAGTTCCTCGATCCGGTTCCTGCAGAGATCCTTCGTAACCTCGACCTCATCGATAGGACGACTGCCTATCGAATGATCCACTTCCCCGAGTCGATGGACGAACGTTTCGCGGCCCGCAAGCGACTTGCCTTCGACGAACTCTTTCGCCTCCAAACCATTCTCGTCATGCGCAAGCTACAGTACGCCAAGGATGCCCGTGGCATCGCGCACGATACCTCGCCCTACAACGTGTCGACCTCCACCCAGGTGCGGCGATTCCTCGAGCGAATGCCCTTTCCGCTCACCAAGGCACAGCAGCGTGTAATCGCGGAGATCGCCTCCGACATGAAGTCCACCTTCCCCATGCACCGCTTGCTCCAGGGCGACGTCGGATCGGGCAAGACCCTTGTGGCCCTGATCAGCCTTCTCTTCGGTGTACAGGGTGGGTACCAAGGTGCCCTGCTTGCGCCGACGGAGGTCCTCGCAGAGCAGCACTATCGGTCGATCTCCGCATACCTCGCCGAGATCGACATCCGTAATGACGATGACTACTCGCTTTTTCAGGGCCAAGAGCGTCCGATCGCAGTCTCACTTCTCACAGGCAGCCTGCGTGCGGGTCAACGCCGGGCAGCGGTCGAGGCAATCCAAAGTGGTGCGGCAGATATCGTCATCGGTACGCACGCGTTGTTCTCCCAAGGAGTCGACTTCCGGAATCTTGGGGTCGTCGTGGTCGACGAACAACATCGGTTCGGCGTCGAACAGCGGAGCTTGCTCCGCGAGCGTGCGAGTGAGAGTGGTGGAAGGGACCCTGACGTCCTCGTGATGACGGCCACACCCATTCCGCGCACCGCAGCGATGACGCTCTATGGGGATTTGGACGTCAGCGTGATCGACGAACTCCCGCCGGGCCGAACCCCGATCGAGACCTCTTGGATGCGAGGTGAGCCCGCTGCGGCGGAGGCGTTTGCCGCGCTCCGTCGAGAGGTCGAGCACGGGAGGCAGGCGTATGTGGTCTGCCCGCTCGTA
>JBMFXL010000117.1:0-5589 GCA_049964275.1 Acidimicrobiales bacterium
GGCCGAAACGGCACGTCGTTTGGAGATCTTTTGGCAGGTACGCTTCGTTCCACAGATCTTGACGGCTCCTCGCGAGCACGCGTCAAGGTGCCCAATCGACGCCGCGCTGAGCTAGGGATGCTCGTGATCAGTGGTGTGATCATCGCCATTGCGTACTATCTCGCGTACTACGGCCTTCATCCGAATGCGCGCCCAACTCTCAGCATCGACCTTGCGGTAGTGGTCCTCGTACCCTTTGGACTCAACCTCGCCAATCGCTTTTTCGCGCCGACCGCGGATCCAAGCATTGCTCCTCTCGTGGCGCTGCTCAACGGCATCGGCTACGTCATGATCTTCCGATTGGACCCCCAAGAGGCACGGCTCCAGGTGATATGGACGGTGCTTGGAGTACTCGCCTATGCACTCACCCTCATCCTGGTTCGCAATCCGGATATTCTCGATCGCTATCGCTACCTCCTTGCCATCGGGGGCATCGCCCTACTCTTCCTTCCGCTCATGCCGGTCATCGGCCAGAACATCAATGGAGAACGTCTCTGGATTCGACTGGGTCCCTTATCCTTTCAGCCGATCGAAGCGGCCAAACTTCTCTTGAGCATCTTCACTGCCTCGTATCTCATCGAGAAGCGCGATATCCTCGCGCGCTTTTCCCTGCGCGACCGTAGGTCCATGTCCAACACCGTGCGCGCCCTCGGACCGCTCGGCGCCGCCTGGATCGTCTCGCTACTCGTCATGACGGCCGAGCGCGATGTCGGCTTCTCGCTCCTTTTGTTCATGACCTTTCTCATCTCCCTTTGGATCGCGACTGCCAATCGCGTCTTCGTCGGCGCGGGGCTCGTGGCATTCGGCGTTGGTTTCTTGGTGGCCGACAAGGCGCTCGCTCAAGTTTCCGAACGAATCACCACCTGGATCGATCCATGGCACTATGCACAAACCATCGGCTACCAGATCGTTCAAGCGCAGTATGCGCTCGGTTCTGGAGGGCTCTCGGGCACCGGGCTCGGGCAAGGACATCCTGGGCTGATACCCGTGGTCACCTCAGATTTCATCTTTGCGGCCATAGGAGAAGAGATGGGACTCCTTGGCACGACTGCGGTGGTGATCTGCTTCGCATTGCTGATCGGTGCAGGCATTCGAGCGGCCCTGCGCGCACGCTCAGACTTCACCAGTCTCTTGGCCTTCTCCTTCACGCTCATCTTCGGACTTCAAACCGTATTCATCCTCGCTGGCGTGGTGAGACTCCTTCCCCTCACTGGAGTCACCCTGCCCTTCGTGGCGTATGGAGGCTCTTCTCTGCTCGCCAACTACGTCCTCGTGGCCGTGCTCACCCGCATCTCCCATGAAGGGAATCTCGACCCCGATCAGCAGGGTATGCCATCGCGATTCCGCCGCCGCGCAGCCTCACGCGTGAGCGCCAAGTAGCGCATCAGCAACCATGATCGGCGTTGGAGGTCGCGACATCAGCGCGAGACCTATGGCGTCAGAGGCGCGTGCAGGAATGGTGCGTGCGGTACCTCTCGGCGGAGCAATGTGTAACTCGGCCAAGATATTTCCCTCATGAACTCCGACGATCGCGACGAACTCTAGACGAAGCCCGAAGGTTCCTAAGACGTCATGCATGAGCTGATGAGTGAGCGGACGAGCGACATGCATACCCTTCCAACCGACGGTAATCTGGGAGGCCTGCTCGAGGGAGACGGGAATCACCAGGATGCGCTCGGGCGCAAGTACGTCACCAAGGACAACGCGACCGAAGGTCTCCGGAAGCGAGACGATGACGTCGCGGATCTCGGCGACACACATCTTTGAGAGTCGCTGGGCGACCTCGGGAAGGTCACCAGGTCCGATCGGAGGGATGGTGGCGGAGGTCGCAGGGTCCGACTCCACTTGGGTATCGACAGACTGCTCTGGACTCGCGTCCGACTCCGATGACTCCTCGGGCCAGGCCATCACGAACGGGCACGCCGCATGCCGACGTTGAGCACGAGTCCGATACCCGCGAAAAACGTCAACATAGCCGAACCACCGTAGGAAAGGAACGGCAGCGGGATCCCCGTGATAGGCATGATCCCCATCGTCATTCCGGCGTTTTGAAAGACCGAGTAGACCACGAGGGTAAATACGCCTGCAACGATCACGCGTCCTAGATCATCCTTCGCCCATCGCATCGCTCGCCAAATACGCCATGCCACGAAGCCAAATCCCGCAAGGAGCGCGCCTGCACCGACGAATCCGAGCTGCTCGGCAACTGCGGTGAAGATGAAGTCGGTCTGCTGTTCAGGGACGTAGGCGAGGTTGGTCTGAGTTCCATGGAAGAGACCCTTACCCCATACCCCGCCTGCACCGATGGCAATCTTCGACTCGGTGAGATTGTACCCATTGGCACTCGTCGAGTTGGTGGATTGATGGACGAAGGCGATGAGCCTGTCCACCTGGAAGGTCTTGAGCACACCGAGGTGTACGACGAGGTACATGCCCACGACCGCCATCACCGCGAGGGCAAGGAGATATCGACCAGGCATTCGCGCGGCAGCAAACATCCCGACGGACGTCACTCCGATGATCAGGCCCGTACCGATGTCCGGTTGACGAACCACGAGGATCATGGGGATCCCAATCAGCACCAAGAGGAGCACCGTTCGCTTCAGCGTCAGCTCGGCCTGCACCTGATCCACATAGGTCGCAATCGCCAGGATCACCGCAACCGTTGCGAACTCGGAAGGCTGCAATTGGAATGGACCAAGCTGGTACCAGCGCTGGGCTCCGAGTGCCGTCGTGCCTACGTGGGGCACGTAGACCCCGATGAGTGCCAGGAGAATGCCTACGTAGAGTACCCACGCCAACATCGAAATCTTGCGATAGTCGATCGACGCGACGAGCACCATGACGAGCGCACCAAGAGCAACGAAGATCGCCTGGCGCTCGAGATAGTAGTTGGGATTGAGACCTTGAAGACGCAGGGATACGCGCGTCGCTGAGTACACCATGATGATACCGACGATCGCGATACCAACAGAGGCAAGCGCGAGGGAGTAGTCGAAGCGAATGAGGGTGTCACGAAGCTGTTTGGACTTCGTATCCATCGTGAATGTCACAGAACGAATCTACCGTGTCCCAGCCACGATGTTCCCTCAGAACATCCCGATGGCTCAGCTGTGCTTCGGGACGAGTCCCGCAACCGAGCAATGGCGAGAAGGCCACGCCTGATAACTACCTGCGCAGAAAGGACGCAGTGGCATCTCGTCAACTACGATGAATGTGGCACACGCAGTTGCAACAAGGAGAACGGTCGATGAGCTTGTTCCGCAGAATGTCCCAGGTCTTCCAACAGAAGGCGAATGCGGCGCTCAACAAGATAGAAGATCCAAGTCAGGCCCTCGATCTCTCCTACGAGAAGATGATGGACAACCTTGCCCAGGTGCGGCGGTCCATCGCGGAGGTCTTGACCTCGCAGAAGCGACTCGAGGCGCAGCGAGCACAGCTTCAGACCCAGTACGACAAACTGCAAGGGCAGGCTCGCCAAGCACTCCAACAGGGACAGGAGGATCTCGCCAAGGAGGCGCTCACGCGCGCGCAAGGACTCCCTGCCCAGATCTCCGCGCTCGATCCACAGATTGCCCAGCTCCAAGCACAAGAACGCAATCTCGAAGAGACCGGGCGCACACTTCAGTCCAAGATCGAACAGTTCCGCGCCCAAAGGGATACCATGAAGGCGCAGTACACCGCCGCGAAGGCATCGACAAGCGCCATGGAATCGATGACCGGTCTCTCCGAACAGATGACCGACGTGAATCTCATGCTCGACCGGGCCAAGGACAAGGTCCAACAGATGCAGGCTCGTTCCGAAGCGGTCACCCAGCTTGCCAACTCGGGAGTCCTCTCGTCGCCCTCGCTCGGCGGTGGTGACGATATCGAGGCGGCGCTGCTCGCAGGTTCACCCACCAACGACGTCAATCTCCAGCTGGAACAGTTGAAGGCTGAGCTTGCCGCTCCCGCCCCGTCCTCATCTGCGGGCACATCCAACCACACGTTGAACGAGGGCGAGACACTCGTCATTCGGATCGCAAGCGACGCCCGTTACCGGGTACCCGTCTCGATAAAGCCAGCGCTCGAAGGACTCGACACCGCAATGGAAGCAGCGATCAACGCAAACGACGAGATTGCCTTCTCCAAGTGCGCGCATCAACTTACCAAGCTGATCAAGGAATCTGGAGTACAGCTTCCCGACACCGATCTCACGAGTTCGGACCTCGTCGTGCCCTCGGCCGACATGTCAATACGGGACGCGGAGTCGTTGATCTCAGAAGATGACGCTGATCAGACAGTCGCCGACGGCGAGTCCGCGAACTAGCGAATCAAGACCCCACGAAACGACTCGATCACCGCTGACTGAAGAGTGAGCGTGGCCGAGGAGAGGCAAATCGCGATCTGCAAGAGTCTCGCGGGAGACGCCACCTCGTATCGAGCATGGCTACGCAGACACAAGTCATCAACCAAGCTGGAAGCCGTCCGTGTGTGGACCCCCATGGGCACGCACCACGCCCGAATGTGCGGTACCGCTGCTACAGTAACGTACCCCGAACTACCCTCCCCACCGGTGAACTCCGCCAATGGGGAGCACAGGTACACACCGAGTTGGCACGTGTGGGAGGAGCAAGGTATCACACTCCTCTCATTGCGCCCGAAGTGTCAGACCCTATGCTCCCAATGCGAATACGGACTCGCCGGTACGGGCCTCCATCTCCCCAGGTGAATAGGAATCAGCCAGGCGGGCCCCGAAGAGTTTTCTTAGCAGCGGTTCCTAGAGGGATCGCTCGATCGCGCGCACATCTGCAGAGATGCCTTGCGCGTTTGGGTGCATCGAACCGGGAGCGGTCAACGTTCCGCCCAAGCTGGTCGTCACCGTTATGGGGTGGAAATACGTCGTACCGGAATCACAGAATCCATGCCCCGCGAACTGAGGAGACACATCCGCAAAGTACGCTCGTACGCCCATACTCTTGGCCACTGAGACCGCGGCTTCCTCGTCGGTCACGCTCTGAGCCTGCACGCTGTTCAACCAGCGCGCATCACCTTGACCGATATAAAGGGGGTAGAACCCGTCAAGCGTCCCGACCTGACATGAGCTGGCGGTGAAGTTCCCAAAGAGCGGCGGGTAACCCACGAGATCGATGACCGCGTTCGGAGCATCGGCATGAATCGCGAGTAGCACGCACAGCCACGACGTCATTGGTGTACCTGAGGCCTCGGATACAGGAAGACCCGACGACGGGCACGTCGTCGAGAGATTCGAGAGCGCCGCAAGGTTGTAATCGACCATGCCCGTCACTGCAGGATTCTGAGAGCACCCAGGCGCGTTATATCCGATACCATACACGCACGCTTCGAGGATCGACGCAAAGCCTACGTCGTTACCACCGATCGTAAGGGTCACCACACTGGTCTGAGGGCTCAGAACCGACAACTGCGGAGCTTCACTCCCATACTCATGGTTCGCACTGAACAGATCCGCAGTCACGGCACCCGAACACGCCACATACTGAAACGAGCCCACTGAGAATCGCTTCGCGAGCTCAGGACCATAGGCAGTCG
>JBMFXL010000118.1:0-5487 GCA_049964275.1 Acidimicrobiales bacterium
GCGGGACCCTGAAACACCTCGCTGATGATCGAGGAGTTGAACTGTTGAACCGCCGCAATCAGTCCGAACTGCGTACCTGTCATGGCAATCGCGGATGAACTCATGGTGGTCTCCATTCCATAGCTTCTCCGAGGTTGTTATCGGCAGATAGGTCGGCCGACTTGAGCCCCGTCGGAAGTTCCCCCTACAGCTCCACCCCGGTCCCCACCGGGCAACTCACACCGGTCGCATGCACCGGGCAGTAGCCATTCGGATTCGCCGCGAGATACTGCTGGTGGTAATCCTCTGCGTAGTAGAAGTCAGAGAGACTCACGATCTCGGTCACGATCTCGCCGAACCCTCGAGCGGCAAGCGCCTCGCTAAAGCGTGCGGTGACCATCTCGGCAGCTTCACGCTCCTGGTCACTCGTAACAAAGATCACCGATCGATACTGGGTGCCGACATCGTTTCCCTGACGCATGTACTGGGTCGGGTCGTGCTCCTCATAGAACGCCTTGAGAAGCGACTCGTAGGTGATGACGGAAGGATCGTAGGCCACGAGCACGGTCTCGGCATGGCCGGTCTTGGACGAGCAGACCTCTTCGTAGGTGGGATTGGGGGTGAAACCACCTGCGTACCCAACGGCAGTCGAATACACTCCGTCAAGGTTCCAAAACATCTTCTCAGCGCCCCAAAAGCATCCGAGCGCGAAGTACGCAACGCGGATGCCCTCTGGAAATGGCGGAACGAGCGGCGTTCCAAGCACCAGATGGCGATCAGGCACCACCACCGCCTCCGAACGCCCCGTCAATGCGCGCGAGGGCGCCACCATTTCCTGTTTCGAACCGCCGAACAAGCTCACCGGATCCTCCTCGATAGGACTGTTACTCCCTACAACCCCGGAGCAGCCGAGAGATTCCTTTACCAGGAGGGAGCCACTTCCGCATCGACATCGACATCGACAGGGAGGAATTCGAATCCACTCGTCATCGACATATGCAGATCGGGCGTCACGAGCAAGGCTTCATAGCCTTCGAGGCGCTCGACGAGGGCAAGCACTGCCCCGCCTCCAACGCATACTGCAGTCGCCAGTGCGTCACAGCGCCATGCCTCGGCACCAAGCACGCTTGAGGCAACGCCGACGGGACGTCCGCCGAAGGGATGATAGAGATGATCGCCTCGTTCATAGGTTCCCGAACTCGCGAGCGAGCCACGAACCTCCACCACGCCCATCAGAGCCTCCTGCTCCGACGGATGGGTAATCCCAACCGCCACCGGATCTCCCAAAGAGAGTCGAAGGTCGCCTCCCCCGTTCACGATGACCGGACCGCATCCCTCCTCTACGAAGATCTCACAGGCGAGGTCCACGGCGTAACCCTTGACGAGACCGGTTGGATCGAAGCCCCCTGGTGCACTCCATGGGTCGAAGTATCCGCCAGACTCCGAAATGGCACGACCACACAGCGTCAGGACGTGTTCGAACTCGTCGTCGCGCTCAACAGTGTCACCACGCCGGAACCTCGACACCGTCGACGTCGGCTTCCAGGTCGAGTACGTTGCATCAATGCGGTGAAGTTCCTCACAGACACGTGGAACCGCCGTCAGGAAGCGATCGGTGCGCACCGGATCATCGTCGAAGTGCCGGAGGGTGAAGACCGTACCCATGACCTCCTCGACGTGAACGGTCATTTGAGCCCGAGTTTGTTCAGCGCGCTTTGTAGCGAGTACGCGTAGGCATAGGAGGTGTATGTAGCGCCCGAGATTGCGGTGATCTTCGCACCTTGCGCCTTGAGCGCTTCCCCTCGGAGAATTGGCACCACCTGCTGAGCGAGCTGTGCAGAGTACGCCTCAAGGGTTTGGATCGTGGTGAGCTTGATATCAGTGATCGTCGAGCCATTCGCCGTCACAGTCACGGCAAGATCGCCATACCCGTAGTTCTCGGTCGCGCCCACCGCACTTCGCACTCCACTCGCCGGGACCGTCGTCGTCGTGGTCTGAGCGGTTGCATTCGCTCCGGTCGTCGATGTGGGAGATCCAGCGGTGGTGGTCGTCACCCCGCCAAGGTTGGTCACGGTGTGCTTCGGCGGGGACGACTTGGCCGAGTAACCAAGAGTGACACCCACAAATCCCACTACTGATGCGCCAATGATGGTCCAGGTACCCTTCATCCTGCCCCTTACAGCTCGTAGGCTTCTGAATGGATCAACTCAGACGCTACGCCTTGTGCGCGTAGCGCTTCCAGGGTGGCCCCAACGAACGAGGCGGAACCCGCGAGATAGATGTCCCGTTTGGTGATGTCGCCGATCCCCTTCCACATGGAGGAGAGTTTCACCTTCGACCGATCACCAAGCACGACACGAAGCTCGCCGCGACGCTCTTCGACCAACTCTTGGATCTCCGAGCGGAAGATGAGATCGGACTCAGAGGAGGCACGCAGTATCACGACCGGCCGCTGACGCTGGGTCATGTCCTCGAGCAACGGTCGAATTGCGGTAGCGCCTACGCCCCCGGCAATAAGCAGTGCGCGCTGCTGGCGCTGGGCGTGCACCGTAAGCGCCCCGTAGGGGCCCTCGAAGAAGACCGGAGTGCCGATCTTGATGCGATCGATCTTGGAGGAGAAGTCACCGTTTGACTGAACAGTGAGCCGGAGATGCGGCGGCTGCGGGCGTGCCGAGAGGCTGAATGGATGGGACCCAAACCAATGATCCCGGTTCAGGAATCGCCATTCGAAGAACTGACCACCGTCGACCTTGAGTTCTTCGAGGTGCTCACCCTCGAGGATGAGCGAGGTGACCCCGTCAGCCTCATGAGAAATCTCCGCCACGCGAAGCCGGTGGTAGGCGGACTTGGATGCCGGCATGAGCACACGAAAGAGAAGGACGAGTACCGCGGCGACGATCCATGCGCCCGTCCACATCCACTGGGCAATGGGATGGCCGACGAAGCTTGGACCAAGCACCACCTCGTGGAAGAACGAGAGCACAAGCGCGACGTAGAGCAGCAGGTGGAGACCCCACCAGCTTTCCCGTCGAAGTACCCTGCGGATCGTCGGGTACGAGACCACTCCGACCACCGTCATGATGATCCAGGCCGCCGTCGCGGGAATCATTCTCGGATAGGTCGTCACGATGGATGAGAACTCCGAAAGTACGCCGGCCTTGGCGGTACCCGCATACCCCAGCGTGATGAGTACCACGTGGAGCTCGATCAGGAGGATCGTCCAAGGAGACAGCCGTCGATGCCAATGCATCACTTGAGGATGGCCGACGACGCGCTCGATGAGAGGCAGGCGGCTCGCCAAGATCACCATGACAAGCGCAAGATAGGTACCAATCAGGCCCGTCACGCTCCCTAAGAACATCGCCATGCCCATCGCACCGCGAACCTCGGTCTGAGTTCCATCCACCAGAGGGAGACCTACCATCAGGCCGAACCCAATACCAAAGAGGGCGAGTACCACGAGATAGGGACCGGGTCGTGGAGGCGCGAGGCGTGCCGTGGAGACGGTTACGACACTTCGTCGATCAGATGGTTTCATGGCCGGCGTCGAGAACCGTTCGGAGAGTGAGGATGCATTGTCCATTATCCTGCACGATACCGAGCACTCGTTGAGCGAGATATGAGTGTTGATGAGGAAATTCTCATCACCAACCCGATGTTTCTCCCATCTCGCACTCGTTCGAACCCCTCGCCACACCGTGTGGATGCCAGGCAAGCTGAGCACCGCGGTTTCACACCGAGGCAGTATGCGAACTACCATAGTGGCGCGCTCCCGGGGCAATGCGCGTGAAAGGATACCCATGCAGCAGAAGGTTGCTTCACTTCGTTCTCGTCTCTCCGACCACGAGGTGGTCTCAGGACTCTTCTTGAGCCTAGGGTCCCCCACTGTCGCGACGATATGCGGCAATGCGGGCTTCGACTGGGCGATCATCGACCTCGAGCACGGCACCGGTTCCGAGGCAGATCTGCTTCCCCAGATCCTGGCGCTTGCCACCACACCTGCGGTGAGTCTCGTGCGCGTTCCTCAGCACGGGAGCCCCCTCATCCAACGAGCGCTCGACCTCGGGGCCAACGGTATCGTCATCCCCCGCGTCGACACCCAAGCGCAAGCGGCCGAGGCCGTCGCGGCGACACGCTATCCGCCGAAGGGCACCCGCGGAATCGCTCAGCTCACCCACGCATCAGGATTCGGCAGTAGAACCTTAGAACTCGCACGCTCGGGGGACGAGGAGCGCATCGTGGTCGCACAGATCGAGACCGTCGACGCACTCGAAGAGGTCGACGCCATCGCCGCGACCGACGGTGTCGATGTGGTCTTCGTCGGTCCCTCCGATCTCTCGATGTCCCTTGGAGCCTTCTGGGAACTCGACCGAGCCGAATACCAAGATGCGCTCAAGCGCGTCGTACGCGCAGCCAATGCGGCGGGGATCGCCTCAGGGATCCTTGCAGGAGACCCAGAGGGCGCCTCGCGAGCGATCGACATGGGCTTCCGCTTCGTAGGGATCAGCGGAGACGCCGGTTACCTCGCTCGAGCGGCCCGTGCGAACGCCGCGTCATTTCGCCGCTAGACCGCTTCGACGAGCGGCTCACTCCTTCCATTCGTAAGGAAGGAACTTGCCGTTGAAGGTAACGACGACACGGTCGCCACCTGGATCCTCCTTGCGTTCCATGTCGATCGAGAAGTTGATCGCGCTCATGATTCCATCACCGAACTCCTCGAACATGAGTTCTCGAATCGCGGGACCATACACCATGAGTGCTTCGTAGAAGCGGTAGAGCGTGGGGTCGGTCGGTACGAGCTGACGACCAGGACCGCGATGCGGGGGAACCTGGAGATGGGAGACGTCTTCGGGCTTGAACCCAAGGAGGGCACCGGCAGATTCCGCGGTTTCCCTATCCATGGGATGCTCACCAAGCAGTGCGGAGATCGTCCAGAGGACGGGACGCCCAAGCTGGTCGGCGATCGATCTCCAAGTGAGCTTGCGGACGCGCTTCGCCACCAGTATCGACTCGGTCAGTGCTGCTCGATCAACCATGCATACTCCTTCTCGCCTTCCGTCCTCACCCATAGCGCCCCACCATCTGGTTCGCAAGATTGCGTCCAACAGAAGTCACGAATCGACGTGACGTGCTCGCACCCGCAGAATCCACATCATGGACAGTACATGTGCTAGATAGCAGTATGCCTCAGACGTACACAGTCGCGCAGGAGATCCGCCACGTAGGCCCGACCCTTCGAGACCCTCAGAGAGAAGTCCGGCCCGCGAGTCGAGGTCCAAGGAGTACATCGACAGTCTCCGAGATCGACCTCAGCGCTCCCAGACAACCGAGCATCATGACCACGAATGCCACACCGAGCGAGGGCGGCGCGATGCCAAGTGTGGGCATCGATCCCTCATGATGGAGGACAAGATCCAGTTGCCAACTAAGCGCTGAGAGCGACACGAGTACCTCGAACTGAACCGCACCGGGTTTAATGCACGCTCATTTACGTGTGAACCACGACCT
>JBMFXL010000119.1:0-2762 GCA_049964275.1 Acidimicrobiales bacterium
TGCCTGCCTTCCGTCTGGCAAGCCGTACTGGGCACTGTTCATCGCACCGCACGATTCGATGTGGAGTGCTGCCTCGACGGGCGTCAGCCAGACCGTGGTGCATCCGGGCGAGGCAATCGGGCTTCGGTACGACTCGCCTAAGGGAACGCCTGCTGTGCCGGCAACTCCACTCAAGCTATGACCAGGGCGACAGCGATCACCCTTTGGGTGGTCGCTGGTCTCGCCACCTCGCTCACGAGCAGCGATCCGGCGGTCCACCTCGTGGTTGCGGCCGCCGGATGGATCTTGCTCGTTCGTCGCCGACAGCCCATACGTTCGCTCCGCCCGTTCGCGCTCGGACTTGTCATCCTCACCGGGCTCACCGTCGTGACCAATGGCCTGCTTGATCACCTTGGTGCAAGCGTCATTGCGACCTTACCGTCGTGGATCCCACTCATTGGGGGACGTCTGAGCATCGAAGCATTCCTTCAAGGAGCCGCCATCGCAACCGGGCTCATCGCCGCCGTATCGGTCGCGGGTACGCTCTCAGTGGTCCTCGAACCCTCCGAGATCATCGACGTACTGCCCCCTTTCCTCGACCGGACCGCGGCGGCACTGGGTGCCGCACTCAACCTCGTTCCGGCCACCGCGGCCAGCGTGGCCGCGGTGCGAGACGCCCAACGGCTTCGGGGCTGGCGACTCCGTGGGCCCAAAGACGTCGTCGATCTTGCCGTGCCGGTCCTACTCGGAGCGATCGAGCGCTCGACCCAGCTTGCCGAGTCGATGGAGGCACGAGGTTTTGGGAGCGGTCCGCGCACACGTCTGAGCGAGATCGAGACCGATGCGCGGAACATAGCCGTCATCGGTCTCTCGCTGATCGTGTTCATCGCGGCGATCGTGCTCTCCATACTCGGCGTCGATCCCGGTTGGGCAGCGTATCCCACCCCAGAGGTGCCGTCATTTTCAGTACTCCTCCTCGCGCCCGGCATCCTGCTCGCCGTCGCTGCGCTGCTGGTGCCCGAAGGAGCACCCTCATGAGTCAACTCGCACGGTTCGAGCACCTCACCTACCACTATCCGAAGTGGGGAACGTTCGAAGAGGCATCGCTCAGAGAACTGCACTGGGAGCTCGAGCCTGGAATCACGCTCATTGAGGGTGATTCAGGCGCCGGGAAGTCCACCGTGCTTCGACTGCTCAACGGTCTCGTGCCACACTTCCATGGTGGACGGATCCGTGGCACCGCGGAGGTGCTCGGGCATCAGATAATGAACACGCCCACCCGGATCCTCGCACGAGAGGTGGGATTCGTCTTCCAAGAACCCGAGTTAAGCTTCGTCCGGCACACCGTCGAACGTGAAGTGGCGTTCGGCCCCGAGAACCTCGGCCACAACCCACACGCCATACGCCGACAGGTTGGGGACGCAGTCGAAGCCGTGGGGCTGAGAGGCTTTGAGAAGCGCGCTCTGCGCTCGCTTTCTGGCGGAGAACGTCAGCTGGTCGCGCTCGCGAGCGTGCTCGCACTTCGACCACGCATTCTCGCACTCGACGAGCCGACCTCCCAGCTCGACCACCACCACGCAGCCCAATTCCTCCGAGCCTTGATGCAGCTCACTGACGGGCCCGAAGCGACCGTAATCGCCGAGCACCGTCGAGAGCGTGTCGAGAGTCTTGCGAACCACCACCTCATACTCTCCAACGGTGTCCAGGCGGACGTTCGTGAGACATCCCTCTGGGCTCCCTCACCGAGCGACAAGGTCGTCCCATCACGCACAGGGCGCGAGCTGATCTCCCTCGCCAACGTTGCAATCGGCATTCATCAGCGGGAACTTCTCTCCGGCCTCGATCTGTCCGTTTGTGCTGGCGACGTCATCGCGATCACAGGCTCGAACGGAAGTGGCAAGACCACACTGTTGCGTACACTGGCCGGTCTCGATGTCCCTCGAAGTGGCTCGATTAGACGCGCCGAAGGACGTCTGGCCTATCTACCTCAAGATCCCGGCGTTCTCCTCCATCGATCCTCGCTCATCGAAGAGATCCACAAGACCCTCCAATGGTCGGGATCGAATGAGGACCCTCAGACGATGCTTGCCCGGTTCGGGCTCGACTCGCTCGGCGGTCGGGATCCGCGGGACCTCTCAGGCGGTGAGCGACAGCGAGCTGCGCTTGCAACGGTGCTCGCAGGTCGCCCGATCATCGCGCTCCTTGACGAGCCCACACGTGGAATGGATCGCTACGCCAGATACCAGCTCGGCGCTACGATTCGGCGGATCGCCTCCGAGGGTAGCGCGGTCGTGCTCACGACACATGATGAGACCCTCGCAGATGAGATTTCGACTCGGAGGCTGCACGTCCAGGAGGGCCGCCTCGTGACTCCCACGTCAGGGGCCCGTCCATGATGAGCACAACCGCGAGTGACCAATCACGTCGAAGGATTGTCCGTCCTCGCTTGGTCGTGCTCCTCGTCACCAATGCCGTCGGCATCGCCGTGTTCCTCTGGCCGTTCTTCGTAGGCTCCTCACCTGGCACGGGACAGCTCACCGCCGTCGTCCTGGGAACCGCCTCCGCGCTGTTGACCATCGAGACCTTGACACGTCGATTGAATGCACGAAGTCTTGCTCTCCTGGCCGCGCTCGCCGCGCTTGACGCGGGTGCTCGAGCCGCGCTCGTCACCGGTATCGGAGGGTTCAGCCCAATCTTCCTCCTCATCCTCTGCGGAGGCTACGTCTTTGGTGCCGAGTACGGCTTCCTCCTCGGGGTAGTCTCGCTCCTGGTCTCAGCACTCG
>JBMFXL010000119.1:2772-5464 GCA_049964275.1 Acidimicrobiales bacterium
TGGAGGACTCGGTCCCTGGCTCCCCTATCAACTCTTCGCCACCGGATGGGTCGGACTCGGCGCAGGATTAGTGGGCATGCATCGGCAGGAGCGGCCAAGCCGACGCGACGTCATCATGCTCACAGTTGTCGGCGCACTCTCAGGATACGGTTTCGGCATCGCCATGGACCTTTGGAACTGGGCCTTCTTTTCGTCCTCCCCCGCACTTGGCTTCCATGCGGGAATGAGCCTCAGCGTCGCACTTTCCCACTTCATCCACTACTACCTCGTGACCTCGCTCCTCTACGACACCTTCCGAGCAGGCGGCAACGCAGTGATGGTGCTCGCGATCGGACTTCCCATCATCACCGCACTCGCACGCATTCGAACTCGCCTGCGAGTCGAAGTAGAGACGATGTCCACCGCTCCCCGAACGATCTCGCCCTCCCCGTGATGGACGCGGAGTAGGGCATGGTCTCCGCCCCGCCCACAAGACCCCTCCGGTCCCTTCGGACATTCACGGTGTGACCGAACCACTGTTCAATCGAGGCGGATGGGAAGTGGGCCAGATGGACGGCACTCGCTCCACGATGGCGAGCATCTCATTCGACCACCGCGTCACACACACCTCGTTCCCCCAGACCCCGATACCACAACGCGCTCGTAGGTCGAGTGCCTTCGAGGTCAGTCCACTCACATCGTGTCGTTGTTGCCCGAGGATGACATGTGGCTGCGCGTAACCCCCTGTCGCCGGCCGGCCTTCAAAGATCGAACCTACGATCAAGGGCAAGCGGAACCAAGCGCTTTTCAAACCAGAAGTCGGCAAAGACGTTATCGTTGTAGGGCGCACACTCGGTGTACCCAGCCCGGAGATACAGCGCGATCGCTTCAGGCAGATGACGACTCGTATCGAGACGAATCGAGCGCCCACCATGGCTGCCGGCAAAGGCTTCGAGCGTCTCGAGCAGCAGCCTTCCGGCACCGCGCCCTCGAATCGTCGGCGCGATCCACATCGATTTGACCTCCCAGGTCTCATCATCGAGCCGTCGCACCGCGCCGCAACCACTCCAGACAGCTGCGACAGCGAGACCATAGAAGACGCCAGACGGTGGCATCAGGTCTGACGCCGATGCACGCAGCGCTACCTCCAGATCGAATCCCTCCGGAAAGCGTTCGTCGAGTTCGCCGTAGTAGGAGGCAAGGAGCCTGACGGCCGTCTCCCCATCAGGATCGAGCCGCGTCAGGACCACTTCGTGCGCCGCCATTTGGGCGGAACGGGACTCGACATCGCCTTCGAGATGAGGCGACGAGAACTCTGCGTCACGCACGCGCAATCAATTCCCCCAATATCCCTCAGCGACGACGACCTGCAGGAACCGGTCCAGCCAGAGACCGAAGCGGTCTGGGTCACTAAGAAAAGGCGCGTGCCCCGCATCCTCAATCAGCTTCACCACGGTGTTCGTGTGACTCTCCGCCTCGAGTGAGGAGCGGGGATCGACCACTGCATCATGGATTCCATGCACCACGAGCGTCGGCACCGTGCACATTCCATAGGCATCAAGTACCGAACGAGCACGCGAGAAGATTCCCTTCCTCGCAACAAGTGGTACTCGTCCAGCGGCAGCCTCCAACTGGGCACGCACCCTACGATCATCAAAGGGATCGGTCACGACTTCGGCAAAGAGGGCGAGCGCGTCAACATCCTCCTCGTCTGTGAGGTACCTCGAGAGCGCAAGCATGAACTCCCGACCAGCCATCGACTTCGCACGCTCATTGCCGATCGAATATGCCGGCCCCACCAGGACGATACCGTCAATGCGATCGTCGCCGTAGTGGGAGAGGTAGTCACCGATTACCATCGCACCAAGCGACCATCCGACCAGCACCACACGTTCGGCGCGCACCTCATGCAGCACCCCATGGAGGTCTCCCGCCCAAAGCATGCCGTCGCCATACGCCGACATCAGATCTGGCTTCTCCGAGGCACCATGCCCACGAAGGTCGAAACTCACTCCTCCGACGTCGGAAGGAAGGTGCCGGGTGAACAGGTCGGCGAAGACGTCACCCTCGCCACCGAGTCCGTGCACGCCTACGACCACCGTCGCACCGGTTCCGTAGCGGTAACAGGCGAGTGAGATACCTTCGCCGCCCCGCGCCTCGAACTGCGCCGCCGAGGATGCCATCAGTGCCATGACTCCGTTTTACTCCACCCGTTCCATGGAGGACTCACGAACCAGGGCGAAACTTGGTCAGACTTCGAGATAACGACGCACCGCGAGCGCAGAACCGCCCGTTCCAACGACGACGCCGATAAGGAAGACCACCAGTTCGGTCATGATGACGTCATGAGTGGTCAGCGCGAAGCCACTGAGCAGCTGTACGTGGAAGTGCGAGATGAGATAATTGAAGAGCGATCTGATTCCGACGACGCCAATCGCAGCAATGATCGCCCCGAGCAGACCCTGCGCAAAGCCCTCCAACATGAAGGGTATTCGAATGAACCAGTTCGTGGCTCCGACGAGCTTCATCACCATGACCTCTCTGCGTCGCGCAAAGATCGCGACGCGGATCACATTCAATATCAACACCGTCGCTGAGAGCAAAAGGATGATCGCAAGCCCAATGATGATCGCTTGGGCGATCGAGGACACGCGTTCCAAGGTCCGAATCGCACCGGAGTTGTACTTGACGGTCTTGACACCGGGCTGGCCAT
>JBMFXL010000120.1:0-5437 GCA_049964275.1 Acidimicrobiales bacterium
CTGTAGGGCGATGCTCGCCGCTCCTTCACTGCTCGTGATCCACGAAGGCTTCTCTGCGATGGACGCACCACTTCGCAAGATGATCATCCGTAAGGTGATCGAGTGGAGCGCACGCCTCGACATCGCACTCGTGGTGATCTCCCACGACGTCGACGAGGCACAGCTCCTCGCGGACTCGCTCCTCGTGTTCTCCCATGGCGAGGTGATCGGCAGTGGCGCAATTGAAGATTTACGTCTCGAGCCGAGAAGCGCGACCGTTGCCGAGCTCATTGGATATGAGGCGGTCGTGGAACCACGTGTCCTCGGCATCGAATCGGAGTATCCGGCCCAGCGAGTCGCAATCGGTCCTCGTGCGCTCCACGTGGCCACCCCGCAAGCGTACGACCTCCACGGACAGGTCCTTGCGGTGACCGCTCGTGGCAAGGGTTCACTTGTGTTGGTGGGTCTCTCTGGAACAGATGTCGCCGTCGAGGTCGGTGCTGGAGAGGTCGTCGTAGGCGAGCGTCTCCCTCTCGCGCTCGATAGAGCGCAGCTTCGTTTCGTGGTGGAGGACCGCAGCCGCGAAGGGCTTGCTCAGTCCACGAGGGCGGAGAGCGCCGTCACCATTCCTTGAGCACGGAGTGGTCCCTGCCCAAGGGGATCTCCTGCTGAAGTGAGGTACCTGCCCCACATGACTCCGACAATCAAGGTTGCGAGATCGTGGGCGCGCGTCGATTCCATGTCGAGTTTCTCGAGTGTTCGCGCGATGAGGTCATACCATGGTCCGGTAAGTCGTGAGAGGTAATCTCCGAGTTCTTCGGCATTCGTGAGCTGCATTGACGCCAGCTCCACATAGATGCGAATCGACTCCTTGTGATCGTCGAAGAACGATGCGAAGCGGGAGACGAGATCGCTCACGCTTGACGCCTTGAGGTCACCGAAGGCTTCCTCGAAGTCCTTGGTGTCCTCCCGAGCAATGGCCTCCAATGATGCGGTGATGAGCTCACTCGAGGATCGGAAGTGGTAGAGCAGATTTCGCGGGCTCGTCTCAAGCGCGGACGCCAAGGGCCGCAGCGTGAGGTCTGCCAGACCGTTCTCCTTCATATAAGCGACGACCTGGTTGAGAAGCGCGACCTTACGCTCCGGGTTCGGCCTTCGGCTCACGGGTGCCCTCCTAACGTGCTCACACCTCTACGTATGAGTCTCCCATTATGGATGAGAACTAACTATTACTGATACGCAGGCGGTACGAAAGATAAGTTTTGCCTATTCGGTCAGCCGACCGGCGGAAATGACGATCTCACGTGGACTTCGGGTCATCGGGACGAGCGTGGCAATCTCTCACGTCTCATTCTGTCTGAAGGATTGCGTAGAGATGGTCGTGCTCGTGTGCGAACGATGTATCGGTTCGCTAACCTTGAAGGTATGCGAGGCGATCCAGAGAGTCTTCGAGCATCACACTCCGATCGAACCCGGGTGGAAACCGAGCTTCGGCTCGCTTACCAGGAGGGAAGGCTTCGGCTCGAGGAGCTCGACGAGCGGCTCACCTTGGTGCATGAAGCGCTTACCTACTCTGACCTCGCACAATGCGTCGATGACCTGCCGAGCGGCAAGGCGCTCATTCGGCAGATGACGGCCTCGACCATGCGGCCTCAGGTCACGTCTAGTGGGGAAGGCGTGGTCAGCGCCTACTACGGACGACCGCGGCGTCGACGTGGGCATGTTGGGTTGACCATCCTTGGAATCTTCGTGGCGATGCAGCTGTTTGGTGGACTCGTTCAGGTCGGACTCTTCACCCCGCTGCCGTTCTTCTTGCTCTTAGGCGCGGCAGGTGTCTTCCTGTTTCGCCGCTCATATCGGAGGTTGCGGTAGTGCGTTCTCTCTCGCTCGGGGCCAAGTTGGTTGGTGTTGCCGTGATTGGTGTCGCCGCGGTCGCGTTCTTTTCGATCGCGTCGGCGATCTTTCACTTTGTCGAGATCGGCGTACTCGTGGTCGCTGCCGTTGCCCTTGTGCGCGTGACGCGTCGTGGTGCTCGTGCGATTGGGCGGAGTCGTCGACACCAGCTGCGCTGAACCAGCCAGGGAACCGAGATCGACTACGCCGAGGCGCGAGCCTGATTGCGGATGAGTCACGCGGAAGGGATTGAGGCGCCCGCAGTCCGAGTGTGTCGAAGCGTTTTCGGTTGTTTGCGTCCGTCGCACGGATTCGAACGTGCGGTCGAACGAAGGGAATGTTGGAAGTAGCGTAGGAATTGTGCGAGACGATCCTCGACAGATGCGCGCTTCCGATGCTGACCGTGATCGGGTAGCGAGTGTGCTTCGTGAGGCGTTCGAGGAGGGAAGGCTCCGACTCGACGAACTCGATGCTCGCCTCGCCGCCGTCCAAGGATCCTCTACCTATGCGGACCTCCTCCCGTGTGTCGAAGATCTCCCCGAGGGTGACGCGCTCATTCAGCGACTTGCCGTAGGGTCGACGAAGCCCTTCTTGGCGCAACGAGCGCTGTTGGGTCCACCCGTGCCCAGCCTGCCCCAACGCTCGCTCCGACGGCGGATGGTGACGGGCATACTCGGTGTACTCGTTGGGATCCAGTTCATCCGCATTGGAATCATTACCATGCTGATGGAAGTTGGACACGGCGTTCCCGGGGGAGCGGGTCAGATCATCGTGGTTGGAGCTGCGGCCGTCATCGTGCTCGGTGCGCTCACCCTCTGGCGCGCGAGCGCGCGTCTGAGCTGGGCGGGACTCCATTCGCTGGTTGAGTTGGTCCGGTCCCGACGAAGACGCCAGTAGAACGATACGTCAACGCATCTCAGTGCGAGAGTTTGTTCGGCGGCATGCCCATGTCGTAGAACTCTTCGTTGGGGCGAAGCCCAGTGAACCCTGCCAGTCGATTGGACATGGCGAAGAAGGAAGCGAGTGATCCAATCACCCAGATGTCATCGTCGGTGAAGCCTTCTTGGTAGAGCGACGCGAAGTCGCCCACGCCAATGGAGGGAGCGTCCTTGCTGACTCGCATGGCGAAGCGCAGCATGGCCTTCTGACGCTCAGAGATCTCGGCTCGTTCGAAGTCGGTCGCAATCTGTGTCGAGAGCCGGTGATTCTTCGAGCGGATTCGTAGGATGGCACCGTGCGCAACAACGCAATAGAGGCAGAAGTTCGCGCCAGAGGTAGCGACGATGATCATTTCGCGTTCGGCTTTGGAGAGGGAGCATTCCTGTTCCATGAGGGAGTCGTGATACGCGAAGAATGCGCGGAACTGCGCAGGCTGTCGTGCGAGCAATCGAAAGACATTGGGGACGAACCCTGACTTCTCCTCGACCTCTGCGAGCACTTGGGTGATGTCGTCTTCGAGCTCGCTATTCGGAACCGAGGGCGCTGAGGCGAACCAGCTGGGTACGGACGGCTTGGTCATGGATCCTCCATCAGGTCTGACAGTGGCGAAGCTTAGCGGCGGCGGGGAGAAGGGATCCTGCCCGGCCAGTTACGGTTCAGTCGCGATAGACGTTGACGCCCTGTCCCGAGCACACGAGGGGGTAGGCCGTGCCAAGGGCCTCGACGTAGCTCGTCCATGGCGCACCAATTGGTGTCGTAGTCACCACCGCGGTGACGCCGCTCTGGTGGAGTCGGTTGACGAAGGTGCCACGCAACGATGCGGGAAGGGGTGCTCCCGCGAGCAATGCCTGATAGAGGGGATCGTGTTGAGTCCAACTCGGGGCCGTACCGAGATAACCTCCCGCCATGGCGAAGGAGAAGTCCGCGGCTGCTTGGTCGCCCATGGCGTATCCGGCGCCTCCGAAGGGCAGGTTCAATGTCACGGGATGATCTCCGAGACAGCGATGGAGCGCGGAAGAGGTGAAGAAGCTCGGAACGAGGGACGGGTAGGACACGCCGAGCACGCTCGCCTCGGTGAGTGGAAGCGACATGACGAAGCCGGCCGCCACGAGTATGACTCCGAGGGTCGACTGCCAGGACCATTGAGGGGACGAGGCGCGAAGCAATACCGAACGCTCTTGGATGCCCTTGACGATGACGAGTCCCATGAAGAGCGCGGTGTAGAGCGAGAGTCGATCGGGGAGGATGTTGTTGAGGATGGGAAGTCGTGCCGGCAGGTCCCACGGCATGATAGCGACGTCGAACGAACCTGTCGACCCGAAGGGAGGTAGCCAGTACTGCCCGTGAGTCTGGAGTTGGGGACCGAGCGAGATGATAAGGCTCAAGATGAAGAGGTATACCATGGACCGAAGCGTTCGTGAGCCCCTGCCTCGGAGCGAGAGGAAGGAGATGTAGCCTACGACGACGAGCAATGGGAGCGAAATGTAGCCGTCGAGTTCCGACCCCTTGGCGATGAGTGCCGACGTGATATGCGCCATTGAGCCGCCGAAGGGTTCGAGCGGATTGGGCAGCAGTAGGCCATACACGTCGTTTGAGAAGCCGAAAGGAGAGTTCACGCCGTTGGTATGGAGGTGGGTGAGCATCTCGTAGAGATAGGGCGAGATGAGTACGATCGAGAGAAGAAGCCCTCCTGCTGCGACTCCGAGGTCCCTCCGGCCTAGCGCGTGACCACTCGACCGAGTCATCCCAAAGTCTGCGACGAGCATCGCAACGAAAAAAAGTCCGAGGGTCGCGTAGACCTCGTTCGAGATGCCGAATTGCAGAGCGAATCCGAGCCCAAGCAGGATGACGGCTCCTCGCGATCCGAGGCGTCTTGCACGGTAGTGGATCCAGATGGCACCGATGACGGGCGGAATGATGGCATAGATGAGGTTGAGATGTCCGCGTTCCTGTGCAAACAGGTAGGGAGAGAACCCGTAGACGAGCCCGAGAGTGATCGCACCTGTCGGAGAAAGGCGAAGCGCGCGTCCGAGCAGGAATGCGCCATAAGCGGCCAACGGCGCCGCAAGGATCGTGAGGAGATTGTACGAGACTATGGCCCCGAAACTCGACGTGATTGGCCACATCAGGAGCGCGAGCACGGGTATCGGAGTGGCCCACGAGAGGTCGTAACCAGACGGCACCCAGTTGATCGGACTTACGAACGGATTCAGGTGATGGGTGATTGCATAGGGCCACCATCGAAGAAACCATACGAAGGTCACGGGATCTGCAGAGTGTTCGGCGAGAAGTCCACTGCCGAGGTGAAGACCGATATGGGTGCGCAGTGCGAATACGAGTTCGAGGGCGCAGAATCCGACGATGGCGATTCCATGGAGAGCGATCGAGGGCATCATCCACCGGCGCGTGGGCGTGAAGGACGTGATCTCGGCGGAGAGGTCGTGTTCCTTGGTGGTGCCCTGACCACGTTGAAGTCGGCTCGGCAGTCCTCGTCCGAGAAGGAGCGAGAGCGCGACGAGCACGAAGAGGACCAGCCTGAGTAGGAGCGACAGGAAGCCAAGACCGAGCGCCACGAGTTCCACTACCCCGCTGAGGGGTGCATGGAGGAGATGGAGTTTGATTCCTC
>JBMFXL010000121.1:0-5403 GCA_049964275.1 Acidimicrobiales bacterium
CGGCGATCTTCATCGAGCGAGAGGCACCACCCCCTTGCCGTTCGTCGCGTCGGAGAGTCTGACCGAAGTGCCCTCGGTGACGACGACGTGCGCGTGATGCAAAAGGCGGTCGACGAGTGCAGTCGCGACGTTCTTGTCCATTATTTGGTCGAGTTCCGAAGGATGCAAGTTGGACGAGAGCGCGATCGACCTCCACTCCTAGGCACGGTCGATCACACGATCGATTCCTTGGGCGCTGTCTGCTGAGACCGGCAACATGCCCAGGTCATCGAAGATGACAAGGTCTGCCTTGGCGGCTGGGCCAGTGCCTTTGAGATGGTGTCGTCGATGCGGTGTCTGCGGACGAGATCTCTGAGGTCCTCAACGGAGAACCGTGCCACGTGCTGGCCTTCATCACTTGCCTTGTGGCCAGATGACCGAATGGGCGGCTTCGTTCTTGAACTCGAGGGTGAACCGTTCTCCTTGCTCCCACGATGATCCCGGCTCGGGAGCATCTCAAGTGGGATTAGCGGGTGTCTATTTTCCTTGGTCACCTCAGATAAGTGCTTGTGTTGGGGGAGTGTTCGGTCGATAGCTCTGTGATGGATCATGCCCCTGGAGAGACACGACCTACGCCAGTGCCCGGGAGGGACCTCTCTCCACTTGGGCGTGCACTTGTCATCGCGCGGATCATCGAAGAAGATGCGCTCCGTCGGGCGTTGGTTCATCAAGCTAACTCTCGTGTTGCACTGATCCCTTACCTTGCACAGAACAAGCTGGTAAACGAGGTTGACCTCGCAAAATTCCTTGCCGCGCGCCTTGGTCTCGAGTATGTAGATCTCGAGCACTTCAGTCTCGACCAGGCGGCCGCTGCGGCGATACCCATTCAACTCGCCAAGAAGTATCGGATCCTCCCGATCGCGTTTCGAGACGAACGCATGGTCCTCGCGATGGCCGATCCGACCGACGTCATCGCGCTCGATGATGTACGTGCAATTGCCCGACGCGATGTCGTAGTGGTGACGGCAAGTTGGTCGCTCCTTACCCTGGCTATCGAGCGCGCACAGCGTATCTCCGATGAGGCCCTCGATGTCACCGCACGCGCTGCCGACGAGGCCGCTGCGGAGTCGAGTAATGAGCCCGTGGTCAACGAGGTGGTCGACGATGCACCGATCGTTCGATTGGTCAACATGACCATCTCACAAGCGTCAGTAGACCGAGCGTCGGACATCCATATCGAACCCCAGACCACAGACGTCCGTATTCGCTTTCGAATCGATGGCGTGTTGCACGAGGTGACTCGAGTGCCCAAGTCACTCCTCTCGGGGATCGTGACGAGGTTGAAGCTCATGGCCAATCTCAACATCGCTGAGCATCGCGTTCCCCAGGATGGTCGCATTTCCCTTCGCGTCGAAGGAAAGGAGGTGGACCTCCGTGTTGCCACCCTTCCCACCGTCGAAGGCGAAAAGATCGTCATTCGAATCTTGGATAAGTCTCGTGCGCAGTTCTCCCTTGGGGAATTGGGCTTCCTTCCAGAGTCCCTTGATCGCTTCGAGCGTTCCTTCCGTCGGCCTTGGGGAACCATCTTGGTGACAGGACCGACCGGATCTGGAAAGTCGACGACGCTCTATGCCACGCTCAACATCTTGAACGACGACGGGCGCAATATCATCACGGTCGAAGACCCAGTCGAATATCGACTGCCGGGCGTCAACCAGGTGCAGGTACATGCCAAAGCAGGTCTGAACTTTGCGAACGCGCTTCGGTCCATCCTGCGCTCCGATCCCGATGTCATCTTGGTCGGTGAGATTCGCGACCGGGAGACCGCGGTCATCGCGATCGAGGCCGCATTGACCGGTCACCTCGTGCTTTCGTCACTTCACACGAACGACGCTGCATCCACGCCCTCTCGTTTGTTTGAGATGGGCGTCGAGCCCTATCTCATTGCATCGGCGCTCGACTGCGTCGTCGCTCAGCGACTTGCGCGTCGACTCTGTGACAACTGCCGGGTAGCGGTCGAGGTCAACGAAGCCGATCTCCTCGCGAGCGGATGGGACGTGAGGCGTTTAGGAGTACCCGAGACGCTCTATCGCGCCAAGGGATGCCTCCAGTGCTCGAATACCGGGTATCGGGGCCGGATCGCCCTGCATGAGGTGATGGAGATCACCGACGAGATGGAACGAGCAATCGCCGAGGGCGCCCATACCGACACCATTCGGCGTCTTGCCATTCAATCCGGTATGGCTGATATGAAGTCGATAGGCATGCTTCACGTCGCTGCCGGGGTGACCTCGCTCGAAGAAATCCTCAGGATTGTGGCGTAATCTGCCGAAACCACTACTCAGAGTGGTAATTGGAGAGTCCTGGAGGTAAGCCGTGACGATGACGCAGGTCGGTGGTGCAGGTATGGCCGCAGGCGCAGCGGACACCTCGGACGACTCCTATCCCTTTCACGTCAATGAACTCCTGAGTGCACTCGTGGTCAATGAGGGCTCCGATCTCCACCTCTCTGCTGGGTCGCCCCCAGGCTTTCGTATCGGTGGGAATCTCGTCCGACCAGGTGAGTATCCACCGCTCAAGCCGCGTGCGCTCCAAAACCTCATCTATTCAATCCTCTCACAGAGTCAGCGAGAGCGGTTTGAGGAGAGCCTCGAGCTCGACACCTCGCACACGGTTCCGGGCAGTGGCCGATTCCGATTGAACGTACTCAAGCAGCGCAACTCTCTTGGCGCGGTCTTCCGCCACATCCCCTTCAAGATCTCCTCGATCCAAGAGCTGCGACTCCCACCGGTGGTGGCAACCTTTGCCAACTACCCCCGTGGACTCGTGCTCGTGACAGGCCCAACCGGATCGGGTAAGTCGACCACCCTGGCTGCGGTCCTCGACATGATCAATACCGATCGTGCGTGTCATATCGTGACCGTGGAGGACCCGATCGAGTTCCTTCACCCGCACAAGAAGTCCATCGTGGATCAGAGGGAGGTTGGCACCGACACGAAGAGCTTTGCGGACGCGCTCAAGCACGTCCTCCGGCAGGATCCCGACGTCATCCTGGTCGGTGAGCTCCGTGATCTTGAGACCGTGTCGGCGGCGATTACCGCAGCGGAGACGGGTCACCTCGTCCTTGGTACCCTCCATACCCAGGATGCACCGCAGGCCATCGACCGCATCATTGATATCTTCCCCACGGCACAACAACAGCAGGTCCGCATCCAGCTCGCTGCATCGATCCAAGCGATCATGACTCAGCAGTTGCTACGTAAGGAGGGGCAGAAGGGGAGGGTCGCTGCGGTCGAGGTACTCATCGGCACTCCGGCGGTGAGGAACCTCATTCGTGAGGGGAAGACGCATCAGATCTACTCGTCTATGCAGGCGGGTGCCAAGTTCGGTATGCAGACCATGGATGCGGCACTCGCCGACCTCGTGAGAAACCGGATGATCTCGCTGGCCGAAGCGTTGGGGGCGAGCTCGAATCCTGAAGAACTACGTCGACTTATTCAAAGCCAAGGAGCAGGTCAAGTTGGACACTTACGTCTACAAGGCTAGGGATCGCTCGGGAAAGGTCCTCGACGGAGCGGTCGAAGCAGACTCCCAGGAGTTGGTCGTCTCGCGCCTCCGTGACATGGGATATGTCCCGGTCTCCGTCACGCGTCAAAAGACCAGCCTCGCCAAGCTCGATGTCAAGATTCCCGGACTCACCGATCGGGTGGGGGCCAAAGACGTCGCGGTGTTTGCGCGACAGTTTTCGACGATGATCAATTCGGGTCTGACCCTCATCAAGGCATTGACGATTCTTGTCTCACAGACAGAGAATCCCAATCTCTCGAAGGTGGTCGGACAGGTTCGCTCAGAGATTGAACGAGGTTCCTCGCTCTCGGCCGCGCTCGCCAAGCATCCGAAGATCTTCAATCACCTGTTCATCGCCATGGTGCGTTCGGGTGAATCGGGTGGAGTCCTCGATGACGTGCTCTTGCGCCTTGCGACCACGCTCGAAAAGCAGGTGGAGATACGACGCAAGATCAAGTCCGCTATGACCTACCCGATTGCCGTACTGGTGCTCGTGGTGTTGATCCTGACCGCGATGATGCTGTTTGTGATACCGACGTTCAAGAAGATCTTCGCTTCGCTTCATGGGACCTTGCCGCTCCCAACCAGGATCCTGCTGGACGTGTCGCACCTTTTCGTGAGCTACGTGTGGCTCGTTGCGATCATCTATGGAGGCCTGATCTACGGGTTCGTTCGACTGCGCCGATCCAAGCGCGGACGTGACGCTCTGGATCGACTCTCCCTTCGCCTTCCCGTGTTCGGGAGGCTCACCCACAAATATGCCATTGTTCGGTTCTCTCGCACGTTTGCCGCCCTGCTTCGTTCGGGCGTACCGATCCTCAATGCGCTACAGATCACGGCCGAGGCGGCAGGCAACGTGAAGATGGTTGAAGCGATCACCGACATGGAGATTGGGGTCCGTCAAGGTGAACCCATCTCTCGACGGATGGGGAGTCACGATATCTTTCCGCCGATGGTCACCCAGATGGTGGCGGTAGGTGAAGAGACCGGTGGTGTCGACGAGATGTTGGATAAGGTCGGGAGCTTCTATGAACAGGAGGTGGAAGCCATGGTGGATTCACTCGCCTCACTGCTCGAGCCGCTCCTCATCGTGGTGCTCGGTAGCGTGGTGGGCTCGATGGTCATCGCCCTGTACCTACCGATGTTCAACGTCATCAAGTTGATTCACTGATCATCTGACCACGTGCCACGCGCTCGGGGGATCTTGCGAGCAAGGCTTGAAGGCCTGGCAAGGACTCGTAGAGGTGTCACCTGACACCGCGGGCCCCTTCAAGGAGACCGAGATCGAGACTTCCTCATGAAGTCCACCACTTCGCGCGCAGAGCGGCGGTGTCGGATGATTATCGGACGACCGAGCGTGCTGTCGGGCTGGTTACGGTGGGTCTATGGAGTTCCGTTGTCGTACCTGTAGCACCCTTTGGCCGGTAGGGGCGGATCGCTGGCGTTGTCGCTGTGGAGGAGTGCTCGATCTTGACGTCATCTTTACGCCTCCTCCGCGATCGGCGCTCGCGGACCGAGGGGTCGATACCACCCGCTACCGCGAGGTGCTACCTGTGTCGGATGAGGAGATCAGACGTGGAAGCATAGGGGTCGGCCGCACACCGCTCGTCGAGTTGACACCGGGGACATTCCTCAAGTGTGACCACCAGCTTCCTACCGGATCATTCAAGGATCGAGGTGCGGAGATCCTGTTGGCCTTCGCAGCCGCGAACGGCGTCCGTGAGGTGGTGGTCGATTCTTCGGGCAATAGCGCGAGCGCTGCCGCCGCTCATGCGACGAGGCGAGGGATGGCGGCGTCGATCTATGCGCCAAGCGGTGGGCCGCTCCCCAAGCTGGCCCAGATCGAACGATATGGTG
>JBMFXL010000122.1:0-5344 GCA_049964275.1 Acidimicrobiales bacterium
TGAAGACGCCGCCATCGGAACCGACCAGCCAGTAGCCCTTGCCATCGCTGGTCGCAACGATCCCGACAATCGGGGCGTTGAGAGAGTGTCCCAGTTCGGAGCCGTATGCAACCGCTGCGCCGTACGCCGTGACGTCTCCTGAACTTGTCACGACCCAGTATCCGTTTCCGCTCGGATCGGCCGCGAGAAGGGGACCGTCTGTTCTCGGGGAGCCGTAGCCGATCGTGAACGTCTGACTCGTTTGATACGGGGCGTAGGTACCGTCTCCACCTCGCGTGATGTCAATCGTACAGGTACCTGGTGCGAGGAAAGTCACGGTCAAGTTCGATGCAGAACAGTTTCCACTGGTGGTCGGATCGATTGAGACGGTGATCGATGTGTTCGAGCTCGTGTTTGGACCATTATTTGGCGTTGCGGAGATGGTGTAGGTTCCTCCTGGTCCACTCGATGAACTCGGAGGTGGAGTGCTTGTCACGGTGATCGTCGATGAGCTTTGCGCCTGAAGTGGTGACGAGTATTCCTCGAAGTTATAGCTGGAGTTCTGCACGTAGAAGTTGTCGAGGTTGTCGATCCCCATTCCGACTGCGTAGCTTGCGAGTCCGGTCACAAGCTGTGTCGCGGAGCCATAGGTTCCACCACTGCTGAGGGGAATCTCATAAAGACTCGCATTCTGGCTGTCCACGAAGAATACATTCCCATAGGTATCGACTGCGAGGTAGTTGGCTCCGTTCGATGCGGTAGTCGCAAGCGCAGTAGGCGTGTTGAATCCGCCATTTCCGTTTGACGTCGCTTCGTAGACGATCCCTGCGTTGTAATCGTCGTAGAACACATTTCCTGCCCTCGATACCGCGATTCCTGCATAGGTGTCTCCGTTGATCGTGATCCCAGTAGACGAAAGCACCCAGGTGTTCGAGGACAAAGTCGCGTGCTCGATCACCCCCGTTGCTTGATCTGCGAAGTACAGCGAGCCATCGGGTGCAATTGCAACCCCTATGAGGCCGCTATTTACGTTCGCGACGGTCCGCTGTTGGAAACATGACGGATCCGGTGCGGTAGCGGATGTAGGACATCATGAGTCGACAAACTGAGCGTAACCTTGGGATGTCGTCCCCTGCCTGGTGAACTGATAGATGGTTGAATTCCCATTGTCTGCAACGATGAGATCCCCTGACGAATTGATCGCAAGGCCGTTGGGTTGGTTGCCACTCGAGAACGCGATGACTTCTTGAGGGGTGCCCCAGGTATTCGATCCATGGTAAGGAACTTCCCAAATTCCTCCGTTGTCTGAGCCGCCGTTACAGGTGCCTCCACCCGCAGTGCCTGTATCAGCGATGAACGCATCCCCACTTTGGTCAAACACGACTCCTCTCACCGCGAGTGGAGTACCTGAGCTGCAGTTGTTGGCGGCGGCCACGGTGGATACCGGAAGCACAGTGACGAGCGGGACCGATGAGCTTGCCAGCGCAGGAGTTGCACTCACCGCTAGTGTGGCACCGGCGGTAAGGATGAAGACACCGACAACTCCAATGCGCTGACGCACTCGTGAAGAGCTGGTACGAAGGTGAAATGGGGCCATGTGACTGATATTAACAGAGTGCACTCGTCACCTGCATGTTGAACGCAATGATTGCCGTGAGGCGAATCCATATTGCGTGCAATCTCCAACCTCTCCGCTCGGACGTGCGACGAAGAAATTTTGTAACCGAGGAAGCGAGATACCTCATCAACCAGGCGGGCATCCGTGGGCATGGTCGTTGAGCGCACGTGGAGTGACGAGTCCTCCTCTCAGTTCTGCGCCGAGGCAGTCGCGTGATCGAGTACCGATCTGCAGAGGTCGTAGCATGTTCCAGCGGTCTCTCATCATGACCTCTCACACAACGTGTGATGTGTGCTGCGACCGTGGGGATTCGCTCGACCTTCGCAACAAGCACTCTCATCCTTGCAAACCGGTCTGAGCTACCATCATCATGTGAGCGTGGACGGAAGCGTGGTCATTAGGCTCGCGAGGCCGGAGGATGTAAGGGCCCTCGGTGAAGTACACGTGCGCACCTGGCAAGCAGCCTACGCCGGCCACTTCCCTCAGACGTTTCTCGATGCCCTCGACCCATGTGAGCGGTGGGAAACCTGGAGGAACATCCTCGAGAGAGCGGATCCTGGTCGACGGAGTACCTTCGTCGTTGAGATTGAGGGGGAGCTCTGTGGTTTCGCGAGCATAGGACCGTCTCGCGATGACGATCTGGATGACTTTGGAGAGCTCTACGGGCTCTATCTCTTGCCTGATCGCTGGAGACTTGGGATTGGCCGTCAACTCATGGAGGTCGCGGTTCGTCAGCTCGTGCAATTCGGTTTCAGACAGGCGATGCTCTGGGTGTTTGACAAGAATGAACGAGCGCGGCAATTCTATGAGGCAGAGGGCTGGCTGGTCGATGGCACAATGAAGGTTGACGACAGCCGTGGTATTGAGATTCCAGAGGTTCGTTACCGTCGAGTGCTCGGACCTCGGTAAGTCGGACTGGTCGTGGCTGGGCCCGTCTTCGTTGGAACCTCAGCGCACGTCGGACTGAGATTTTCCCATGTAGTTCTCAGCTCACCATGTCAGCGTGCGAAGTGACGGGAAAACGTGAACAGCGTCGTGAGCGAAAGTCCCCCTTCTCGTACTAAGCGGCATCCCTCATGGCGGCCACCTGAAGACGATGCTTAGGTCTGCTCCTCCCAGCTCAATGATCTACCAACCGCCCGCCTCCAACCGCTGTAGAGGCGCGACCTACGCTCCTCATTCATGGACGGGGTGAAGAGCGCGTCGCGTTGCCAAGCGTTCTGAAGCGGTTCGAACCCGGACCATACCCCGACCGCCAAACCCGCGAGGAATGCGGCTCCCATCGCGGTGGTTTCAGTGACCTTGGGACGTTCGACCACACACCCGAGGAGGTCGGCCTGAAACTGTGCCAAAAACTGATTGTTGATGGCGCCACCGTCGACACGGAGAAGCTTGAGCATCTGTCCGCTGTCGTTGACCATCGCATCGGCGACATCTCTACTCTGATAGGCGATTGATTCGAGGGCTGCCCGAGTGAGATGAGCCCGATTCGACCCACGCGTAAGCCCTACGATCGTGCCTCTCGCATAGGGGTCCCAATAAGGAGCCCCTAGTCCGACAAATGCGGGAACGAGATAGACGCCCCCAGTGTCGTCCACGGAGAGCGCGAGGCTCTCGCTCTCCCCAGAACTCTCGATGAGCCCGAGTTCATCCCCCAACCACTGCACCACTGCCCCTGTGATGAAGATCGCGCCTTCGAGTGCATAGGTGACGGTGTCGTCGATACCCCACGCAATCGTGGTGAGCAATCCGTGATTCGACTTCACAGGATCCCGACCAGTATTCATCAACAAGAAGGAGCCGGTTCCGTAGGTGTTCTTTGCTGAGCCGGCTTCCCAGCAACCCTGACCGAATAGGGCGGCTTGTTGGTCTCCAGCAATGCCAGCGATGGGGATCTCTCGGTCGAACCATGCCTTGTCAGTATGCCCAGCAATCCCCGAGGAGCTCACCACGCTTGGGCACATTGCGGCGGGAACTCTGAGGAGTTCGAGCAGTTCAGCGTCCCATTCCAACGTATGAATGTTGTAGAGGAGCGTGCGAGACGCATTGGAGTAGTCGGTGACGTGTAATTCGCCGTTGGTGAGCTTATAGATGAGCCAGCTATCGATGGTGCCGAAGAGTAAATCTCCCTGTTCCGCTGCCTCTCGTGCGCCCGTTACGTGATCGAGGATCCATGCGACCTTCGTTCCAGTGAAGTACGCATCGAGCACCAGGCCTGTCTTATCTTGGATGAGCTGTGCGAGTCCCCTTTCTCGCAGCGAGTCGCACGTAGGAGCGGTGCGGCGACACTGCCACACGATCGCGTTGTAGAGTGCCTTTCCGGTGTGTCGATTCCACACCACCGTCGTCTCGCGCTGGTTGGTGATGCCGATCGCCCGAATCTGGGAGCCGTCGATCCCGCTCGCGTTCATGCATCGTTGAATCGCTTGCCATTGGGATTGCCAGATCTCCTCGGGATCGTGCTCTACCCATCCGGGCTGTGGGTAGATTTGTCGGAATTCTTGCTGACCGATTGCCCTCGGCTGACCATGTTCGTCGAACAAGATCGCACGCGAGCTGGTGGTGCCCTGGTCAAGGGCCAATACGTACGACTCGGACATGACTGCTCCTCCTGCCGTTTCACACCCACTGGGCTGTTGTCCCGAGAGTGCTCTCGCGAGATACCTTATGGCTGATCAAGCTTCGGGCCTGAACGGCTCGCTACTCCGCCTGCATTGGCCGCTCGGATCGACGTAGTACCGAGAAGAGCATGCGGGGAACGTCTGGGAGTCGTTGAACTTGGTATGGGGAAGGGCTCTGAATGGGAAGTTGGGGCTCTGGTTTCCATTTGGTGATGCTCGAGGACGGAACGCGGGGCTGCGTCCAATCAACCTTGCTCGTCGTGCTCTGGTAACTCGAAGAGGGCACTCGCGGTGCGCTCGTCAACCACGAGATCGGTGATGAGCCCCCCGGAGATTGCTGCGTTGAGCCCCTTCGCCTTGTGGGCGCCGGAGACGACGCAGAGTCTGCGCGGTGCTTTGCGGATGACCTCTGGAGGTGGGCCGCTTGATCGAGCGTTGAGAGGGATTCCCTCAGTGCTCCCATCGCTGCGGAGGAAGTGCGTGGCGACGTCTCCAACCACTTGGTGACGGACGATCGTCTCGAGGTCTTCCGCCTCTAGGTATCCTCCCGAGTAGACATGGCTCGGAAGTCCCCCCTGAATCGCGCCGACACTGAAGAGTAGGACATCCGCGCGTTCTTGGAGTTGCAGGATGCGAATGATGCTTCGTTCTCGCCAGAGTGCCTCTTTGGTCTCGGCGAAGTCGAAGAACGTCGGGACTGGAAACTGTTGGACTCGGGCGTCGAGCGCGCTTCCGAACCGGCCAAGGATGTCGCTGGCATAGTCGATACCAGTGGTGAAGGTATTACCGGCCCCGTTGAGCTGCACCACTATCGATCTTCGGGTGGCCTTTCGTGTGAGGTGCTTGCTGATCGCGGCCACGGTGGTTCCCCAGGCTACGCCTATGATCATGTCCGATTCACACAACGACGAGAAGAGCCACGCTGCGGCGCGGGCCACCTGATCGAGTACTTCGACCTCGGTCGTGTTCTGTACGACCGGAACTACCTGCGCTTCGATACCATAGCGTTCGCGAAGTCGGCTTTCGAGCTCGCTTGCCTGAGGATTTGGCGTATGAAGTCGGAACTCAATCAGTCCCTCTGCTTTCGCCATCGCAAGCAGTCGTGAGATCGTCGAACGAGAGGTGC
>JBMFXL010000123.1:0-5338 GCA_049964275.1 Acidimicrobiales bacterium
GCTCGAGTCGCTCGCATCGGCAATTGGGTTTGTGACGCAAGAGAGCTATCTCTTCCACGCATCGATTCGCGAGAATCTCCTCTACGGCAAGCCTGATGCGACGGAGAAGGAGATGATCGACGCAGCGAAGGCTGCCTTCATCCACGATCGTATCGTGGAGTTCGAAGCTGGTTATGACACGATCGTCGGCGAGCGTGGTTACCGCCTCTCCGGCGGTGAGAAGCAGCGGCTGGCCATCGCTCGGGTACTCCTTCATGACCCAAAGGTGCTGATCCTCGACGAGGCCACCTCGGCGCTCGACACGGCAAGTGAGCGAATGGTGCAGCGAGCGCTCGAGCCGCTCATGTCAGGACGTACGACGATTGCGATTGCGCACCGCCTGTCCACGATTGTTGCGGCAGACGTCATCTATGTGATCGAGCGAGGCAAAGTCGCGGAGTACGGCAGCCATGATGAGCTGCTCGCTCGGGAAGGTCTTTACGCAGGCCTCTACCGTGAGCAGTTCTCCGGAGGCACGGTAGAGAGTCGTTGTGAAGATGGCGTCGTCCTTGTCGACGGCACCGTTCAGCGCTGAACGCTTGCCAAGCCCAAAGGTTCGAGACGGTGCTCGTTGCCGTAGGCTGGGCGTAGCAAATTCGCAGCCCAACGATTTGATGAGCGCACGGTAGATGTACGGAGCCATTCTCGGTCTCAATTTGATAGATGTGGCGCTCCTCGCGCTCATGATCTTTTCGATCGTGCGAGGAGTGCAACTCGGTGCTGCGATCCAACTTGGTTCGTACGGAGGATTCTGGGTAGGACTTCTCCTTGGAGCGCTGATTGCGCCCCCGATAGGACGCTTGGTATCTGCGGGAGTAGTGAGGACCGTGCTTTCGCTCGTTGTGGTCTTCGGAATGGCCTCATTGCTTGCCGGAGTCGGTAGGTATCTAGGTTCCTCCGCCTCGCAATCGCTCCACCGGTTCCGACTTGGCTCGATCGATGCATCGATTGGCGGAGTGATTTCCATCGTGGCGACCGCTCTCGGCATCTGGGTATTTGCATCGGTCGCGGTGAACTCTCCGTTTGTCTCACTCTCCTCGGAGGTGGCGACGTCCAAGGTGGTGCGGTTCATCGACAACGTACTCCCTCCCGCACCATCGGTGTTCGCAAAGCTGGATCAACTCATCTCATCGGCCGGATTTCCATCGGTATTCGCGACACTTCCCCCGACGCTGGCTGGACCGGTGACCGTGCCTTCCCAAGCAGAGGCAATGGCGATTGCGTCGAAGGCCGTTCAGTCGACCGTGAAGATCGAGGGTGTTGGATGCGGCAATATCTTGGAAGGCTCAGGATTCGTCGTTGCTCCTGGAATCGTCGTGACCAATGCGCACGTGGTTGCGGGAATCTCGAACCCGGTCGTCATAGACCAGAGTGGGGATCACGCTGCTCATGCGATCTGGTTCAATCCCAAGTTCGATCTCGCCGTACTCGATGCTCCAGGGGTGAATGATCCCGCATTGCATGTCTCGACCGTGCAACAGTCACGGGGAACCAAAGGCGCACTTATTGGCTATCCAGAAGGCGGGCCGTTAACTGTCGACCCAGCTGGTGTGATGGCGGCTTTTGAGGCGCGTGGACGTGATATCTACAATCAGGGCCTGACCGTTCGACTTGTCTATCAGATCCAAGCCGTGGTTCGACCTGGGAACTCAGGCGGGCCACTTCTCGACAAAGCCGGAGACGTGATCGGCGTCGTGTTCTCCCGCTCGACCACCAATCCAGACGTAGGATATGCACTTGCGTCACCAGCAGTCGCGACACAAGTGGCGAATGCGGAGAAGGCTGACCAGACCACTTCGACTGGCGCCTGCGCATCCTGATTGCACGGACAATTCTGATCTTGTAGGTGCTGTATTCGCAGGTAAATCCCTAGGGATCTCTTGTGCGAACATTTTCATGGCGATAAACTCAGCCCCGTCTAGGTAGATACGCCGATGGCGTTGACACTAAGAGCGGCCACGTGGCCGCGAGTGCATATGGATGTGCATTTCACTTAAGGGGGAGTATCTGTTCAATGAGTACTGACGTTTCAGGTGGAACCAAGTTACGCCGTGAAATGACTCGTCTCGATCTCACGATGGCCGGACTCGGCGCAATCATCGGATCGGGGTGGCTTTTCGGTGTGCTGTATGCCGCCAATGACGCGGGACCGGCGGCCATCTTTGGATGGGTCATCGGTGCGATTGCTGTACTGCTAGTGGGAATCGTCTACGCGGAACTCGCGGGAATGATTCCTCAAGCGGGCGGCATTGCGCGTTACCCGCACTTTACACATGGTCCGCTCGTCGGCTTCATTATGACCTGGGGCGCGTTCATCGCGTATACCACGGTGCCCGCTATTGAAGCGGAGGCAGTCGTGCAGTACGCGGAGCACTACATCCCGGGTCTCGCACATAACACGTATGAGCGATTTGCCATCGAGGCCGTGTTGTTGATCATCTTTTTCTTGGTCAACCTCTACGGAGTTCGTGCGTTTGCGAAGACCAACACGATCGTTACGACGATCAAGTTCGTCATGCCGACGGCCACTGTTCTCATCATGTTGTTTGCTGCAACTCACTGGGGTAACTACACAAGCAAGCCTGCGGGCGGATTTGCTCCGTATGGTGTTACCGGAGTTCTGCGCGCGGTAGCTCTCTCGGGCATCGTGTTCTCATTCCTTGGCTTCCGCCAAGCCGTGGACCTCGCTGGTGAGGCAAAGAACCCCCAGCGTGACGTGCCTCGAGCAATCCTTTCCGCGTTGGGTATTGCAACGGTGTTGTATATCTTGCTCCAGGTAGTATTCCTCGCGGGTATCGCACCTTCGGTCATCGCCAAGGGCTGGGCGAATGCGGTGCTTACGTCACCGTTTGCACAGGTTGCCTCTGCGCTCGGACTTGGGTGGCTCGCCACCTTGCTCTATGCCGATGCGGTTCTTTCTCCGGCGGGTACCGGTAATGTCTACCTCGCTTCGACTGCTCGCGTCGTGTATGCAGCTGCCAACAACCGTTATCTGCCGGCGAGCTTCCGTAAACTTGCGAACTCCGCAACCCCGCTCTGGGGATTGGTCGCGACGCTCCTCTTCGGAATCATTGCGTTACTGCCGTTCCCAACGTGGCAGAGCCTTGTAGGCGTCATCTCGTCCGCGACCGTGTTCACCTACATGATTGGACCTATCTCGCTCGCGGTGTTCCGAAAGACTCATCCAGATGCTCATCGACCATACCGACTAGCTGCGGCGAACGTCGTGGGTCCGCTTGCGTTCGTGGTCGGCACCATGATCATCTATTGGTCGGGCTGGTCGATCGATTGGAAGTTGATCCTCGCACTGTTCGTTGGGACTCTCATCTATGTGATCGCCGCTGCAGGAAGCTCATCCCAGCTCGATCGCATCACCAGCGAATCGTTCAAGTCGGCGATCTGGTTGATTGTGTATCTCCTCGCGATGCTGGGTATGACCTACTTTGGGTCGAAGGACTTCAACGCGCCGTTTAATCACGGTAAGGGACTCATTCAGTATCCGTTGGATCTGATCGTCGTTGCTGTGCTTGCACTGGTCTTCTACTACTGGGGCGTGGCGTCGGGCCGCAAGACGGCCGATGGCGATGAGGCCATCGAGCTCGCTGAGGCCGAAAGGATGGAGCTGCCCCACAACGTATGACGTGTGAGGTCAGTGCGTGATCTTGGAGGGGGACTGCTGTGGCGGTCCCCCTCCTCGTTGTAGGGGCGGGACAGGATCGTTCTAAGGTGTGCTGCGGTCGGGAGTCTGCACCGACTTCGTCGGCGTGAGTGAGTCGCAGGTGCCTAATGGGCGAGAGGTGATGCGTCGGTGACAGATGATGTCTTTGGTAGAGGTATCCGTATTGGTCGCCGACTCGAATACGTCACGCTTGGGTGGAACGTCGTGGCGATTGGCGTTCTGGCAACTGCCGCGGTTGCAGCGCATTCGGTCGCGCTTGGCGGATTTGGGCTCGACAGCTTGATCGAAATCGGAGCATCGATCGTCGTTCTTTGGGAGCTAGCTGATGTCGAGTCTGGTCGACGTGCAAGGGCCACACGGATGATCGGATATGCGTTCGTACTCCTCGGGGTTTATCTTGTCGTTCAATCGGCGGTCGTCTTCGCTACTGGGACGCATGCCCGACATAGCGAGTTAGGTATCGTGTGGACATCGGCGACGGCATTGGTGATGTTCTTCCTTGCGGCGGGGAAACGACGCGCAGGTACCGCGATTGGAAATCCCGTACTCCTTACCGAAGGAAGGGTCACCCTGGTCGATGGCTTGCTGGCCACCGCTGTGCTCGCAGGACTCGTGCTGAATGCCGCCTTCAACTCGTGGCGGGCGGACCCGTTCTCTGCATTGGTGGTAGCGGGATACGTGGTGTTCGAAGCGGTGGGCTCTTTACGCGAAGGGTAGCCCGTCTACCTCGTTATTGCTTCGCGCCGGTCAGTCGTTGACGAGGGTACGGAGGCCTTGGGATATCAGGTCTGAGGTGACCTTTGAGATGGTGGCTGTTCTGTCGATCTGTCGAGGGCTCTAGAGAGATAGCCCGTCCGGTGTATCTCGGTAGCCCGGGAGCCGGATTGGGCGCAGACGTCCAATGCACTGACACTGTAAGCAAGTTGGCTGGGGTCAGGTCCAGATTGATTTGGTCGATCCTCGTACTCTTGCCTCGGTCCCCTCTATCGCGCATCATTACGTAACTCTGGTGACCTGCAGGACGGCACACCTTCATGCAGGTGAGACGCCATCTTCCGAGCTTGTCGATCACTATGTCTGGCGGACTTACTGTGCTGAACCGACTCCCGTGGGAACCGTCCGCATAAGTCACCACGTGGCCTTAGAGGCGTCGGGTTAAGTCGGGTGTTGGAGCCGGGGGACGACTGCCTTCGAAAACAAACCCCTCGCCTCAGACCAATGGGGGGCCTTCGACGAGGGCTTGCTGATATTGAGTCCTTCAGTCCTGGAAAGACTTCGTGGCGGAGGGGGTGGGATTTGAACCCACGGTGCCCGCAAGGACACAGCGGTTTTCGAGACCGCCCGATTCGGCCACTCTCGCACCCCTCCAGCTACCGTCGCGTCGAGAAGAACGCCTTCAGCATCGTTGTCGATGCCTCGGCGAGAACGTCTCTTCGCACCTCAAGCTCGAAGTTGAGCCTAGGGTCACAGCATAGGTTGTAGAGCGATCCAACCGCGCCAGCCTTCGGGTCTTGGGCGGCAATTACGAGTCGCCCACAACGAGCGAGTATGAGCGCTCCCGCGCACATCGCGCATGGTTCTAGCGTGCTATAGAGGGTCGCGTCCTCGAGGTACCTCGAG
>JBMFXL010000124.1:0-5332 GCA_049964275.1 Acidimicrobiales bacterium
GTTCTGAAAAGATCCGTACGTACAACTACAAAGAGAATCGCATCACTGATCACCGAATCAAGCTCACTCTGTACCGGCTCGATCAGGTTCTACTTGGAGATCTCGACGAGGTCGTAGACGCACTATTGCTCGATGAACGGACACGTGAGCTAGACGCTGCGCGTGTGTCATGAAGAACGGAGTGAAGCACGAGGCGACCGACATCGTGATTGGTCCGATGCAGGTGCGATGGATCGAAGAGGCCTCATATCGGGCGGTGACGGAAGGACGATTGCGTAACGAAGACCGGGAACCATGGTGTCGTGAGATCGAGCAGCGGGCGCGTTCGGGCGAGCCTTTGCAGTATCTGCTCGGGTATTGGTCCTTTCGAGAGCTTGAACTTCATGTCGATCAACGGGCGTTGATCCCGAGACCTGAGACGGAGCTCATCGTTGATCTCGTTGCTGATGCTCTCGGTGGTGCGAACGCGATAGGCACTACGCACCTCGGTGTCGAGGTAGGCGTAGGGACCGGAGCCATATCCTTGGCACTTGCGTCGGAGATTGCAGGTGTGACGATGTGGGGTACGGAGATTTCACCTGAAGCGCTCGAACTTGCAAGGGAGAATGCTTCGCTCGTGCAATTCGCCCCTGGTTCTTCGGCACAATTCGTTCGGGGTAATGTGCTTGCGGGTTTGCCCGACGAGATCGTGCTTCGAGCGGAGTTCCTCGTGAGCAATCCTCCTTACCTCTCTGATCTCCTTATGAAGTCTGCTTCTGCCACCGTTCGTGATTTCGAACCGACGAGAGCGCTCCATGGAGGTGCCGACGGGCTCGATGTCATTCGAGTCATCCTCGAGGAGGCGCGACAAAGAATGGCTGTAGGTTCCTTCGTGGTGATCGAATACTCTTCGGAGCAGCGCGAGGAAATCATGGCGCTTGCGCGTGGACATCGATTTGTTGACATCGTGAGTGTGGCCGATCTCACGGGTCGAGATCGTTTTATGTTCGCAAGGCACGGATAACGTGGAACGTTTTCTCAATGTTGAGTCGATGATCTGGTCGGAGGTCGATCGCGACGGCCTGGTCGACGCTGCCTGGGGGTTCTTAGAACGAGGACTCGTGGTAGGGGTGGCGACGGACACTGTCGTAGGCCTCTGCGCGGCCCCATGGCGGCCCGACGGAATCGCAAGGATCTACGAACTCAAGCAGCGACCTGCCGATCGTGCGCTGCCGATCCTCGTTGCTTCGGCGCACGACATCCCTGAGTACTTTATCGTTGACGACGAGGAGTACTCGCGACTTGACACACTTGCGTGTAGGTTCTGGCCGGGCGCTCTCACGATCGTGGTGCATGGACGTCCGCGAAGGGAGTGGACGGTAGGAAGTCCTATAGGGACCATCGGTTTCAGATCACCAGGACCGAGCGCAGCATCGGCGATCATTGGTCGAGCACCGGTTGCGTGTACGTCGGGGAATCTCCATGGTGTTCAGCCCCCACTTGACACGCGACAACTCATGGAGGCCCTTGGGGGCACCGCTCGTCGGTCACTTGCGGAGGCAGGTCTGGCCATGGTCATTGATGGCAGCTCTCCCGGCGGACGTTCCTCGACGGTGGTCGATGTGACGTTGCCGCGGTTCGAGATACTTCGCGAGGGCCCCGTGGGGTCGATTGAGATTGAGCAGTGCCTTGAGGTCAATTCGCGCGGAGGGTGAGCGACTAGGATTGTGGCGTCCAAGGCGTGAAGGAGCCCGACTGTGCATCGCACGACCGATTTTCTTAGCGAGCAGTTTCATCAGCAAGATCAGCAGGTAGCAGAGCTGATCGAGCGTGAGGTTCGTAGGCAGCGTACGACGCTTCAACTCATTGCCTCGGAGAATTTTGCCTCCAAGGCCGTGATGGAGGCGACCGGCACCCCTCTTACCAACAAGTATGCCGAGGGTTATCCGGGAAAGCGGTATTACGGCGGTAACGCAATCATCGACGAGATTGAAGATCTTGCCCGTAATCGGCTCAAGTCGCTCTTCCATGCGCCTCATGCGAACGTGCAGCCACATTCAGGGGCGAACGCGAATGCGGCCGTTTACTTTGCGCTGCTTGAGCCCAATGATACGGTGCTGGCAATGCGCCTCGACCAGGGAGGGCACCTCACTCACGGCTCGCCGGTCAACTTTTCCGGCAAGCTCTATCACTTCGTGTCGTACGGGGTGACACCTCAAGGTGACGACGGCGAACGTATCGACCTCGACAGTGTTCGGGAATTGGCTCGGGAGCACCGCCCCAAGATGATCGTCATCGGTGCAACCGCCTATCCACGTGTCATCGACGTTACTCCATATCGTGCGATTGCTGACGAAGTCGGCGCCATCTTAATGTTCGACGCGGCCCACGTCGCGGGTCTGATTGCGGCGGGTGAATACCCCAATCCCCTATGGATCGACGACGGGGTACGCGGTGCCGATGTCATGACCTTCACGACCCATAAGACCCTGCGAGGTCCACGTGGTGGGGCAATCGTAAGTCACGAGGAGTATGCGGCCGCCATCGACAAGGCGCTCTTCCCTGGGTTCCAAGGTGGCCCTCTCGAGAATACGATCGCGGCGAAAGCGGTTGCATTTGCGGAAGCGGCTCGCCCGGACTTCGTGACCTATCAGCGCAATGTCATCGAGAATGCACGCGAGCTTGCGAGTGCGCTCGGATCGCATGGCTTCCGAATTGTTTCTGGGGGTACCGATACCCATCTGATCCTCGCGGATCTACAGGCGTTCGACGCCGACCTGTCGGGGAAGCAGGCGCAAGAGATTCTGGACCTCGCAGGCATCGTCTGCAATCGGAATCAAGTGCCGTTCGATTCACGTTCGCCCTTTGTGACCTCAGGTCTACGCTTTGGCACTGCGGCGGTGACGACCTGCGGGATGGGGCGGTCGCAGATGACGTCGATAGCCGAGCTCATTGCCCATGCCTTGCGGAAGAGGGAAAGCGAAGCGGAACTCGTAGAGGTACGTACCCAAGTCGAAAAGCTGACCGAGTCGTTCCCGCCCCCATTTGACCGCTAGGGCAGTCGGAACTCTGCGATGGTCTATGTCCTTGTGGTGATCGTTGCCGCGGCGGTAACTTGGATTTTGACCTTTCTGGTTCGTGCTGCGGCACATCGGTACCGTTTCGTCGTGTCCCCGGGTGGGCGAATGGTGCATACGCAGCCGACTCCAACGCTCGGGGGACTGGCGATGGCCGGAGGTTTCCTCTGTGCGTTTGGATTTGCCTGGCTCGTGCCCTCCTTTCGACCGATCTTCAGCCACTCGTCGGAGCCACTCGGTGTCGTCATTGCGGCGCTTGTTATCACCGCGGTAGGTGCGCTCGATGACGTCTTTGACGTCTCGGCACCTGCAAAACTTGCCGGGCAAATTCTTTCCTCGTCGATGCTCTGGATCTTTGGTGCGACCATGTTCTGGTTCAAGTTGCCCTTTGCTGGCATCGTGGTGTTGTCTGCATCGATCATTCCCCTCCTCACCGCAATCTGGGTCGTCGCGATGGAGAACGCCGTGAACTTGATCGATGGTCTCGACGGTCTCGCGGGGGGAATCGTCGCCATCGCCTCACTCGCATTTGGCATCTACGCGCTCAAACTCGAGGATCTCGGTCAGCTACCCGTGAACTCGCTTGGTCCGCTCATTGCCTTTGCGGTATTTGGCATCTGTCTTGGCTTTCTGCCCCATAACTTCCATCCTGCTCGAATCTTCATGGGTGACACCGGTGCGATGTTGCTCGGTCTCCTGATGGCGGCCTCGACCTCGCTGGTCGGTGGACGAACTACCGGCGTAGCAGATCAGACCTTCTTCTTCTTCGCTCCGTTGTTCATTCCGTTTCTCATTCTTGGAGTTCCAATGCTGGATCTCATCTTTGCCGTAATACGGAGGACGGCTCGTCGCGCGAGTGTGTCATCCCCAGATAAGGACCATCTTCATCATCGTCTGATGCAGATGGGACATGGGCACCTCAGATCGGTACTCATCATGTGGTCATGGACTGCGGTGCTGGCAGGTATCGCGCTGGTACCCACCTTCTTCAATCAATCGCGTGCGGAACTTCCCTTCATTGTTGCTGCACTTGCGATTACTCTCTACACGCTTTTTCGGCCGGGCCTCAGGGGTCGACATGCCAGGAAGAGAACGAATGATACAGACGAATTCGGAACCGAGGCTGATGCAACGTCAGATTCCTCGTCGAGCGGGAACGACGGCATGGCGTTCCAGCCGGCATTCCAAGTAGGGAAGTACGTTGATGAAACTCATTCGACCGACCTCCCTCGCAATGGCGGCGGGGAAACAGGTGAGCCACGATGAAGTTCAGTAGACGAGTCGCGGTACAACTCAAGACGAACATGACGAAATCACCGGCCGAGCGTTCGGCGGGGATAGGTGTTACCAACTCGATCGCATCAGGTGTCGAGTTCCTCGGTGTGCTCATCGTGCTGATGGTGATTGGGTGGTTCATCTACAAGGCGACGGGTCTTGTCGCGGTCTTCATCGGTTTCACGATCTTTGGAGTCATCACCACGCTTGCGAAGATGTACTTCCAGACCAAGGCGCAGCTCGATCGGCTCGATCAGATCGCGGTCGAACGACAAAGCGGTGTCGATAGTCGTCGTGGGCGAGGCATGGGCGGACTTCTTGAGGCCGATCTCGCCATCGAGGCGGAGTCGACCCAACATTCGGAGTTGTCTGGTGGAGAATCATCTGTCAATGTAGAGGCGATGCCCAAACGGGAAGAAGATAGTGAGCGATCGTAACGGGGCGCCGATGCCCATTGAGTCGGAGATCATTGCTCGCATCCTGAGGGTTTTTCTCCTCATGGTGATTCCTCTTGCGGTGATCTGCTTTTTCATAGAGGGCCTGCGCGGCCTCTATTCGAGTCTCTACGCCATGGGTCTCGTAGCAATCAATTTCTTCGTGACGGCGAGGATACTTCGATACGCCGCTAGTATCTCTCCGGTTGCCATCATGGCTGGTGCGTTGGGGAGCTTTCTCTTCGACTTGATCCTCTTGACCGTAGGGACGCTTCCTGTCGCTAGGGCCTCGTGGATGTCGATTGGAGTCTTCGCAGCGTCACTGATCATTTCGTATGCGATCCCGGTCGGAGCCGTTATACCGAGTGTGATCAAGCGACTTGCCATGGATGGGCTCAATCAAACTTGGAGGAGGAAGAGGGGTTGACCGTGGTCGCTTCGATCAACTTCCCGCCGCTTGGCGAGGTGCTGAACTGGAAGCCGCTGGTCTTTGGCGGTAGCTCGTTCGCATTTAATAAGATCGGCCTCATCACGCTTCTCGCGGCGGTGATCACGATCGTGCTTTTT